>NZ_ANBC01000804.1 GCF_000341125.1 Nocardiopsis lucentensis DSM 44048
ACACCGCCCGGGCCGTCGACGGCACCGCACGCGGTGCCGGAGAACTCGTCACCGGCGTCGCCCGCGCGAGCCGGGGAGTGGTGGAGACCACCGATGACTCCCTGCGCGGCACCGGCCTGGTCGACACGGTCACCGAGGGCCTGACCGACGCGGGGGAGGGGGTCGGCGACACCGTGCGCCGTACGGTCCCCGTCGACCTGCCGGTCCTCGAGGCCGGCACCGACCCCGTCACGTTGCCCGAGACGGCCGGGGCCGCCGCCCCGGACGCGGTACGGGACCGGGACGAGACCCCGAAGTCCGACCCGGCCACGACCGTGGTCTCGCCCGCGACCCTCTGGAACGCGGCTCCGTCCGAGGCGGCCGACGTGTCGGCCACCGGCGACGACGGCGAGACCGCCGACCGGATCCGCCTCATCGCGGGCGGTACGCCGCACTCGGCCGGGACCGACGCGACCGGTGCGTCCGCTCCGTCGTTCCCCACGCCCGGTGCGGCCGGATTCCTCATGGCCAGGGCCGTGCACACCGCGCCCCAGGCCCAGCGGGTCGCCCTTCCCGGCGACCCCACCCTGGTCGTCCGCGACGCCGCGGACGACCCCTCCTACTCCCCTGACTAGTCGCGCCTGACGACCGCGGCCGGTCAGCGCGCCCAGCGCGCGATCCGCCCACCCTTCCGGTGGGTCACCACTCCTTCGGCTGATCAAGCCTGGAGTCACCGTCCGTGGTCACATGAGCCGCCAACAGACTTCCTCATTGACCCAAGGACATGTGATGACCTACGCAGCCGCTTCCCGCGTCGCCGCCCTCGTGGCGGTCGGATTCCTCACCGCCGC
>NZ_ANBC01000805.1 GCF_000341125.1 Nocardiopsis lucentensis DSM 44048
CCCCGTCAACGTCTGCGGCAACGCCGTGGCCGTGGTCGGCGTGGCCGGCGCCGGGTGCGTGGACGGCGAGGCCGTCGTCCACGACGGGCCGAGCGGGGAGCCCACCACCCCGGCGTCACCGGCCGACCGCCGTACCGACGACGGCTACGACGGCTACGGAGAGGAGATCCCTGAGGAGAACCCCAGGGAGGACACCCCGGGCGAGGACGAGACCCCGGAGGCGACCGCCTCCCCCAGCCCGGAGGAGTCCCCCGCCCCCACCGAGGAGAACCGCGGTGAGGTGCCGGGGGACGAGGAGGGCGCGCCCCCGCAGGAGCGGCCGGGGACGCCCTCCCTCGAGGAGTCCGCCCCCGCCGAGGACGACACCGAGCTCGCCGTCACCGGAACCGACGGAACCGGGGTGCTCTGGATGGTCGTGGCAGCCCTCGCCACCGCCGCGGCCGGGGCCGGACTGATCCTCCTGGGTCTTCGCCAGCGCGCCCGCGCCTGATCGGCCGCCCGGGCCGCCGAGCGGCCCGGGGGGTGACGCGAGTCCCGCAGCACCGGCCGCAGCCGAGATCGCGGGGTTCACGTCAGCCGCCGCTCACCCAGAGCGGAGCTGATCGACCGAGCGCGCGCGTTCGCCCGCACCCAGTGGAGCCGAACCGCGGCGCGCTCACCAGCCCGGCAGACACGCACCGCCCAGGTGCGCGGCCGACCGGATGATCCCCGGGCTCGGTCGAGGGCCCGCGTCCCACCCAGGGACGCGGAACGGCCTGTGGCCCCAAGCACGACACCTTCTCAACTCGTTTTCCGAAAGGACTTCCCACATGAGTAAGTGGGCTGGCACATCAGCGAAGGCCATGCTCCTGGCAGCCGGCTTCGTCGCCCTGGGGACAGGCGTGGCGTTCGCCGACGGTGACATCGCCACCTCCGGCAACGGTTCGATCGGCGGAGGCAACCAGCTGGTCGTCGACGGCGACGTGCCCATCAACGTCTGCGGCAACTCGGTCGGGGCCGTGCTGGGGGTCTCCGGGGCCTCCTGCACCGGTTCGACGGCGGCCGTGATCGAGGACGAGGGCGACATCGCCACCTCGGGCAACGGCTCGATCCTGGGCGGCAACCAGGCCGTCATCGACGGCGACGTCCCGGTCAACGTGGCGGGCAACGCCGTCGGCGCGTTGGGCGGCATGGCCGGTGCCCAGGCCACCGACGCCAACGCCCTGGTCGTGCACGACGGTCACAGCCACGGCCGCGGTGGCGACCGCGACATCGCCTCGTCGGGCAACGGCTCGGTCCTGGGCGGCAACCAGATCGTGGGCGACCTGGACGTGCCGGTGAACATCTCCGGTAACGCGATCGGCGCCGTGGGCGGCGTCGCGGGCGCGGCGGCCACCGACGCCAACGCGATCGTGCACGACACCGCGGGCCGCGAGGGCCACGACGGTGACAACGGCGACGGCTACCGCGCCCACCAGTCGGCCCCCGCCGAGTTCGACACGATGGACCTGGTCGGCGAGGCCGCCGAGAACGTCCAGGTGCTGCCCGACACCTCCGGCGTGGACGCGGGCGTGCTCCGGCAGTCCGCGCCCGTCGAGCGCGAGCACATGGCGCACTCGGACATCGCCACCTCCGGCAACGGCTCCCTGGTCGGCGGCAACCAGCTGGTGGCCGACCTGGCGGTCCCGGTCAACTTCTCCGGTAACGCGATCGGCGCCGTGGGCGGCGTCGCGGGCGCGGCG
>NZ_ANBC01000806.1 GCF_000341125.1 Nocardiopsis lucentensis DSM 44048
GCGGCAACCAGGCCGTCATCGACGGCGACGTGCCGGTGAACATCACGGGCAACGCGGTCGGCGCGGTGCTCGGCACCGCCGGGGCGAGCTCCACCGGTGACACCGCCGAGGTCGACCACATGAGCGCCCCGGTCGAGCACCAGTCGGGTGTCCTGGACGCCGCCCCCGTCCTGCACGAACTGCCCGAGGTGCCCGTCTCGGAGATGGTCCCCGTCCAGTACGGCCTGAGCGAAACCACGACCCAGGCCGTCCAGGAGCACGCCCCCGAGCGGGCCGACGAGCTGCCCGAGGCCTCGGCCATGCAGGCCGCCGACCCGGTCGGCCAGCTGCTCGGGGTCGCCGGCGTGGGCCTGTAACGACCCAGCGGGGTCTTCGACCCGGGGCCGTGGGCCGCACGGCCGGAGGAGTGCGGTGTCTCGTTCCGTAATGGATCGCGGTGGACTGCGAGACGCCGAACACCACCGGACGGCGGTACACGCCCGGGGGAAGAGGTTCCGCGACCGGCGCTCCGGCGCCGCGGACACCGTCCGTGTCCGGTGAGTCGCCTCCGCACTCCCGTTCCGTAATGGATCGCGGTGGACTGCGGGAGCGTGGGGGTGACGGTCACCGACCCAGGACGTGAGCCGAGTCCTCCCGGGAATATCCGGGAGGACTCGTCGCATTCTGGTGGTCGTGGAACGCCGACTCTCCGAGTGTGACTGATGTCACTGCGAAGGTGGGTTCCGGGTGCTCTCCGGAGCCGCAGGGCGATCGTGGGAGACGGTCGCCACGGCCACGCGCGGACGCCGTGGAGCGGTATCGGTTCGGATAACGCTTATTCTGCGGGTGCCGGTGGTTGTGAGCCTGGCGCCCGGGTCGGGGAGGAACCCCGGACTGGAGGAGCCACTCACCCATCGACGGGGGAGGGCCTGGTATTCGGTTACTGTCGGTTCCCAGGAAACCGCAGGACCACGGTCGGACAGATCACGTAGGGCTAGACGTAGGGGAACAGCGTGCCACCCACGAAGGGCAGCGCCGGCAAGAACGGCTCGAAGGACAGCGGACGGCAGGGAGCGGGAACCGCTCTGGTCATCGTCGAGTCGCCCGCCAAGGCGAAGACCATCGCCGGCTATCTGGGCCGCGGCTACGTCGTGGAGTCCAGCATCGGCCACATCCGTGACCTGCCCACCAAGGCCGCCGAGATCCCCGCCAAGTACAAGGGGCAGCCGTGGGCACGGCTCCGCGGGGGCNCGCTCTACGTCGTCAACGCCGACAAGAAGTCGCACGTCAAAAAGCTCAAGGAGCTCATGGCGGAGGCCGACGAACTGCTGCTCGCCACAGATGAGGACCGCGAGGGCGAGGCGATCGCCTGGCATCTGCGCGAGGAGCTCAACCCCAAGATCCCCGTCCGCCGCATGGTGTTCAACGAGATCACCAAGGACGCCATCCAGCGCGCGGCCAACAACACGCGCGACCTGAACACGCGGCTGGTCAGCGCGCAGGAGACGCGCCGCATCCTGGACCGCCTCTACGGCTACGAGGTCTCCCCCGTGCTGTGGAAGAAGGTCATGCCCAAGCTCTCCGCCGGGCGGGTGCAGTCGGTCGCCACACGCCTGGTGGTCGAGCGCGAACGCGAGCGGATGGCCTTCACCTCCGCCGAGTACTGGGGCATCAAGGCGGTCTTCGACGCCACCGAGGCGGGCGTCACCGAAGGGCCCGCCTCCTTCCCCGCCGCTCTGGTCAGCGTGGACGGCACGCGTGTGGCCCTCGGCCGCGACTTCACCTCCCAGGGCACCCTGCGCTCCGACCGCTCCGTCCGCCACCTGGACGAGGCGGCCGCGCGCGGACTCGCCGAGCGGCTGACCGGCGCCGGTTTCGCGGTCAAGTCCGTGGAGCGCAAGCCCTACCGCCGCTCCCCGTACGCGCCGTTCCGCACCACGACCCTCCAGCAGGAGGCGTCCCGCAAGCTCGGCCTGTCCGCGAAGCAGACCATGCAGGTCGCCCAGCGGCTGTACGAGAACGGTCACATCACCTACATGCGCACCGACAGCACCACGCTGTCGGAGAGCGCGGTGACCGCCGCGCGTTCGCAGGCCCGGCGTCTGTACGGCGCCGACCACGTGCCCGACAAGCCGCGTGTGTACGCCAGCAAGGTCAAGAACGCGCAGGAGGCGCACGAGGCCATCCGCCCGGCGGGCGATGAGTTCCGCATCCCCTCCCAGACCGGCCTGTCCGGACCGGAGCTGCGCCTCTACGAGCTGATCTGGAAGCGCACGGTCGCCTCCCAGATGAAGGACGCGGTCGGCGAGTCCGTCACCGTGCGGATCGAGGGCACCTCCGCCAGCGGCGAGGTCGCCGAGTTCAGCGCGACCGGCAAGATCATCACCTTCCACGGGTTCCTCAAGGCCTACGTCGAGGGCTCCGACGACCCCGCGGCCGACCTGGACGACCGCGAGCGGCGCCTCCCGGCGATGGCCGAGGGCGACCCGCTCAAGGCCCAGACGCTGGAGGCCGAGGGGCACAGCACCCGTCCGCCCGCCCGCTACACCGAAGCCACCCTGGTCAAGGAGTTGGAGGAGCGGGAGATCGGGCGCCCGTCCACCTACGCCTCGATCATCGGCACCATCCTGGACCGCGGCTACGTGTTCAAGAAGGGCACGGCGCTCGTGCCGTCCTTCCTGGCCTTCGCGGTGGTCCAGCTGTTGGAGCGGCACTTCGGGAACCTGGTGGACTACGAGTTCACCGCCCGCATGGAGGAGGTGCTCGACGACATCGCCCGCGGCGAGACGGAGAGCCTGCCGTGGCTGCGCCGTTTCTACTTCGGCGGGGAGGACCCGCAGGGTCAGCAGGAGACCGGTCTGAAGGAGCTGGTGGGCGACCACCTGGCCGAGATCGACCCCAAGGAGGTCTCCTCCCTGCCGCTGCCCGGCACGGACATCGTCCTGAGGGTGGGGCGGTTCGGCCCGTACCTGGACCGGAACGGGGAGCGCGCCAACGTCCCCGAGGACCTGGCCCCTGACGAGCTGACCAAGGACAAGGCCGAGGAGCTGCTCGCCCAGCCCAGCGGCGACCGTGAGCTCGGCACCGACCCGGAGACCGGCCGCGCGATCGTGGCCAAGTCCGGGCGCTTCGGTCCCTACGTCACCGAGGTCATCGAGGAGCCCTCCGAGGAGAACGGCAAGGGCAAGGCGAAGACGAAGGTCAAGCCGCGCACGGGCTCCCTGCTCAAGTCGATGGACCTGGACACCGTCACCCTGGAGGACGCGCTGCGGCTGCTGTCGCTGCCCCGCGTCGTCGGCGAGCTCGACGGTGAGGAGGTCACCGCGCAGAACGGCCGGTACGGCCCCTACCTGAAGAAGGGCACCGACAGCAGGTCGCTGGAGACCGAGGAGCAGATCTTCACGGTCACCCTGGACGAGGCCAAGGCGCTCTTCGCCCAGCCCAAGCAGCGCGGGCGCCGCGCGGCCGCTCCGCCTCTGCGCGAGCTGGGCCAGGACCCGGCCTCCGGCGCCAAGATGGTCATCAAGGACGGGCGGTTCGGCCCCTACGTCACGGACGGGGAGGTGAACGCCTCCCTGCGCAAGGGTGACGAGGTCGGGTCGATCACCGACGAGCGCGCGGCCGAGCTGCTCGCCGAGCGCCGGGCCAAGGCTCCGGCCAAGAAGAAGCCCGCGGCGAAGAAGACCACGGCGAAGAAGTCGACGACCGCCAAGTCCGGGGCCACGACGACGAAGAAGGCGTCGACCACGCGCAAGACCGCGGCCGCGAAGAGCACCGCGGCGAAGAAGGACGGCACGCCGCGGACGACGGCGAGGAAGCCCGCCGACGGCGAGTCCTGACACACCGCGTCCGCCCGGGCCTTCCTGAGGGAAGCGCCCGGGCGCGGTGTTCCCGGGCCGGGGCGGTGACCCGCCGCGAACACCCCCTGTCCGGGACTCATGTTCCGTACTAGTCTGTGTGTGGCGGAGGGGAACACGTGAAACGTGTGTGACCTCCAGTTCCATCTCTCGAATCACCTGCGGCGGATCGTCGACCCGCCGGTCCCTATCCCCCTCACCGATAATCTTGAGCGCTATGAGCAGATCTGCACCCCTGGGAGCGCCGTCCGAGGCGCGCCACGTCCTCGCGATCTCACCCTTCAGAAGGCTGTGGATCTCGCTTTCCCTCTCCAGCCTGGGCGACTGGCTCAGCCTGCTGGCCCTGATGTCGCTGGCGGCGATCTTCACCGCTGACAGCTCCCAGCTCGTCCAGTACCTGGCGGTCAGCGGCGTGGTGGTGATCAAGCTCGCCCCGTCGATCCTGTTCAGCCCTCTGGCCGGGGTGGTCGCCGACCGCCTCGACCGGCGCTGGACGATGGTCGTCGGCGACGTGCTGCGCGGTCTGCTGTACGTCTCCATCCCTCTGGTCGGGCTGTTCCTTCCCGGTTTCGCCCTGGAGTGGCTGCTCATCGCCAACCTCCTGGCCGAGATCGTCGCCCTGTTCTGGGCCCCGGCCAAGGACGCCACCGTCCCCAACCTGGTGCCCAAGAAGTTCCTGGAGCAGGCCAACCAGCTCAGCCTGCTCACCACCTACGGCACCGCGCCCGTGGCGGCCCTGGTGTTCGCCGCGCTCGCCTCGGTCAGCAACGTGCTCGGCGCGCTGCTGCCCTCGATGGCCAGCCCTGAGGCGGACATCGCTCTGTACCTCAACGGAGTCACGTTCTTCGTCGCCGCGATCGTGGTCGTCGGTCTACCGATCCCCAAGCACAAGGCGGCGAGTGACGACGAGGACGCGACCGCCGACAGCGGGATCCTGCGCGCCGTGTGGACGGGGTGGCGCTACGTCGGCGGGACCCCGCTCGTGCGCGGCCTGGTGCTGGGCATGCTCGGCGCCTTCGCCGCCGGGGGCGCGGTCGTCGGTGTCGGCCGTATCCACGTCGAGTCCCTGGGCGCGGGCAACGCCGGTTTCGGCATGGTCTTCGCGGCCGTCTTCGCCGGGATGGCGCTGGGCATGCTCGCCGGCCCGCGGGTGCTCAAGAAGTTCAGTCGCCGCCGCCTCTTCGGACTGAGCATCGTCGTCGCGGGCGTGGCCCTGCTGCTGGCCGGCGCCGTCGCCGACATGGTGCTCACCGCCGTGCTCACGGCGTTCCTCGGCATGGGCGCGGGGATCGCGTGGGTGATCGGTCTGACGATGCTCGGCCACGAGGTCGAGGACGAGTACCGGGGGCGGACCTTCGCCTTCCTGCACGGCGCGGCGCGGATCGTGCTGGTCGGTTCCACCGCCCTCGCGCCGATCGCCGCCGGCCTCATCGGCGACTACGCCCTGCCGGTCGGCCCGCTCACCTACGACCTGCGCGGCAGCGGCGTGGTCCTCATGGTCTCCGGTCTGTTCGCCGTGGTCGTGGCGCTCGTGTGCTACCGCCAGATGAACCGGAACGTGCCCGACGCCGGCCCCGGCCTGCTTCCCGAACTCGTCGCCGCCCTGCGCGGCGTCGACCCGAGGGGTGACGAGGACGAGGAGGAGACGGGCCACGGCGGCGCGTTCATCGTCGTCGAGGGAGGCGAGGGCGCGGGCAAGTCCACCCAGGTCCGCGAACTCACCGTGTGGCTGCGCGACCAGGGCTTCGAGGTCATCGGCACGCGGCAGCCGGGGGCGACCAAACTGGGCATGCGCCTGCGCGGGCTGCTCCTGGACAAGGAGAACTCGCACATCACGCCCCGGGCCGAGGTGCTGCTGTACGCGGCCGACAAGGCCGACCACGTCGAACGCGAGATCCTGCCCGCCCTCGAACGCGGCGCCGTGGTGATCAGCGACCGCTACGTGGACTCGCTGCTCGCCTACCAGGGGGCCGGGCGCGACCTGTCGTCGGAGGAGATCGGCGACATCAGCGCGTGGGCCACCCAGGGTCTGGTCCCGGACCTGACCGTACTGCTCGACGTCCGCCCCGAGGACGGGCTGTCCCGACTCGGCGGCCCAGCCGACCGCATCGAGTCCGAGTCGGCGGAGTTCCACGAGCGGGTCCGACAGGGTTTCCTGGGCCTGGCCAAGGCGGACCCGGACCGCTACCTGGTGCTGGACGCCCGGGAGCCGCAGGAGAAGATCGGCCGCGAGATCCGGCGCCGGGTCCGCGCACTGCTGCCCGACCCGGTGCCGAGCGGCTCGGAGGCCGTGACCGGGATGATCCCGGTCATCAAGGACGAGTAGCGCCCGCCGTCAGTGCCCGCCCCGGCGCCCGGGGCGGGCACGGGGCCCTCCGGGCGGTGGTCCGTACATCCCGGACAGCCCGCCCAGGGCGTCGAACCGTTCCCACAACGCTCGGTCGGGCGTCCCCAGGATGCTTCCCAGGATCAGCAGCTCGAGGAACAGGGAGTGCAGCGGCGCGGTGTCGGGCCGCGCTCCCTCCCCCCACATGCCGGTGATCCGCCAACCCCCGGGGCGGGGGGCGAAGACCGCCTCATAGAAGCAACGACCGGTCCAGCTCCGCATGACGAGGAGCCGGTCGTCCTCGACGAACGCGTCCCACCTCTCCTCCATCTCCCGGGAGACCAGCCCCAGGCGGATCCCCGCCCACTGGTCGGCGGTCCACAGGCGGGTGACGGGCGGCAGGGGGTAGGGCTCCAAGACAGGGGAGAAGCACGGAAAGTCCGCACGGGTCGCGGGGGGTCGGGAGATCGAGGCCATGGGTGGAACCTAGACGACGGTGCCCGTCGTCGGTGTCGGCTCCTATCCTTGAACCAGACATCAGCGCGGGTCCACGAGCGGAACCGCGCCGCGGGGTGTTCGAGGCGGGTGACGGGAGGGTAAAGGGTGACGGTCTTCGACGACCTCGTCGGCCAGGGCGCCGCGGTCGGCCAGCTGGAACGCGCCGTCGCCGCGGCGGGGGATCTGGTCGCGGGCGGTTCCGGCGGCGGAATGACCCACGCGTGGCTGTTCACGGGTCCGCCCGGATCGGGGCGCTCGGAGGCGGCGCGCGCCTTCGCCGCCGCGCTTCAGTGCCGGGACGGCGGCTGCGGACACTGCGGCTCCTGCCACCAGGCGCTCGCCGGGACCCATCCCGACGTGCTGTACGTGCGGCCGAGCGGGCTGAGCTACGGCGTCGCCGACACCCGTGACCTGGTCCTGCGCGCCGGATCCAAGCCCTCCGGGGGGCGGTTCCGCATCGTTTTGTTCGAGGACGCCGACCGGGCCACCGAGGCCGCCTCCAACGCCCTGCTCAAGGCGGTCGAGGAGCCCTCGCCCCGGACCGTGTGGCTCCTGTGCACGCCCACACCCGACGACCTGCTCGTCACCATCCGGTCCCGTTGCCGGCTGGTCACCCTGACCACGCCGAACACGCGGGAGGTGGTCGACGCGCTCGTCCGCCGCGAGGGCGTCGACCCGGAGACCGCCCAGGCCGCCGCGCGGGCCGCCGCCGGACGGCTCGACCGGGCCCGGCAACTGGCCACCGACCCCGAGGCGCGCAGGCGGCGGGAGGAGGTGCTGGCCATCCCCGCCCGGCTCGACGGGCTCGGCACGTGCGTCACGGCCGCCGCCCGCCTCTACGAGATCGCGGAGGAGGAGTCCAAGGCCCTCACCGCCGCCCTCGACGAGCGGGAGAGGGGTGAGCTGAAGGCGGCCTTCGGCGAGGGTTCCACCGGCAAGGGGGTGGCCAAGGCGGTCCGGGGCGCCGCGGGCGCGCTCAAGGAGCTGGAGGATCGACAGAAGCGGCGCGCCACCCGGATCAAACGCGACTCCTACGATCGCGCGCTGCTCGACCTGGCGGCGTTCTACCGCGACGTGCTCACCCTCCAACTTGGCGCGGGGGTGGAACGGTCCACCGCGGACCGCTCCGGCGACCTGGAGCGCGTGGCGCGGTCCAGCACCCCAGAGGGCACGCTCCGAAGGATCGACGCCATCATGGGCTGCCGCGAGCGGATCGCCGCCAACGTGCACCCGCAGATCGCCATGGAGGCCATGACCTCGGCTCTGCTCGCCGGTTGACCGTTCCCGGGGCGCCGCGGGGGAGTATCCCGCCCGGGATGATCGTTGCGGGTCGTGGGGGGCGACGGGCGGGGGCCGGGGCGAACCCGGTACCGGGTCCGGCACAATGGTGCGGCGCCGACGGCGCGCGCCGACCACGGTCGGCCGACACGGAGAGGGCGGACAACGGGTGGGCACGATCAATCGGGGGCCGCTGGCGGCCACGCTCGCGGGAGCGGTGCTGTTGGCGACCGGCTGCACGTTCGGCGGCGCCGACGAGGCCGGGGGGAGCCCCGAGGAGGCCGGTGCCACCGGCGCCCTGGCGGAGTTCACCGGTCAGGAGCTCGACTGGGACAGCTGCGAGTCCGGTCTGGAGGGCACCGAGTGCGCGGTCTTCGAGGTGCCCCTCGACTACGACGACCCCGGCGGTGAGCGGATCGAGATCGCGGTCAAGCGCCTGTCCGCCGAGGGCGACGACGTCATCGGATCGCTGGTGGTCAACCCCGGCGGCCCCGGGGGATCGGGGTTCGACTACGTCGACCAGGCCGCCTACACGATCAGCGACGACGTGCGCGAGCGCTTCGACGTGGTCGGGTTCGACCCGCGCGGGGTGGGGCGCAGTACGCCGCTCACCTGCCTGGACGCCGTCGAGCTCGACGAGTTCCTCGGCACGGACGTGGACTCCGAGGACGGGGACGCGGACCTGGCGGAGGTCACCGAGGAGGGCATGGCGGAGCTGGAGGAGAACAGCCGCGAGTTCGTCGAGGCCTGCGAGGCCAACGCGCCCGACCTCATGCTGCACATGGGCACCGCCGACGTCGCGCGTGACATGGACGTCCTGCGCGCGCTGCTGGGCGACGACCGGCTGACCTACCTCGGCGCCTCCTACGGCACGCACATCGGCGCCCAGTACGCCGACCAGTTCCCCGACCGGGTCCGCGCGCTCGTCCTGGACGGGGCGGTCGACCCGAGCCAGGACCAGCTCGACCTCAGCGTGGCGCAGGCGACCGGTTTCGAGACCGCGCTGCGGGCGTTCGTCGAGGACTGCCTGGGGCGGGAGGACTGCCCGCTGGGCGGTCCCGGCGACAGCGTGGACGACGGCATCGCGGTGCTGAACGACTTCCTGGAGGACGCGGCCGCGGACCCGCTCCCCAACGCCCTCGACGACCGCGAGGTCAACCGCACGCGCGCGGAGCTCGGCGTGCTCGCCGCGCTGTACACCGACGCCTGGTGGCCGCGGGTGCGCGAGGCGCTCACCGATGCCATGGACAACGGTGAGGGCACGGCCCTGATCCTGCTCGCGGACGACCTGTACAGCCGGTCCGAGCCCGAGGACTACGAGAACTCCACCGCGGCGCTCATCGCGGTCAACTGCTCGGACTCGCCGAGCCCGCGCGACGTCGAGGCCTACGCGCGGGCCGCGGCCGAGGCGGAGGAGGAGTCGCCGAACTTCGGCCCGGGGCTCGCCTGGGGCGCGCTGCCGTGCGCCTACTGGCCGGAGGAGGCCGTGGCCCCCGGCGGTCCGCTCGACGCCGAGGGAGCCGACCCGATCATGGTGGTGGGGACCACGCGCGACTCGGCCACGCCGTACGCCTGGGCGCAGGCGCTCGCCGAGCAGCTGGACTCCGGCTTCCTGGTCACCCGGGACGGCGACGGCCACACCGGCTACCGGATGGGCGACCGGTGCGTGGACGCGATGGTGGACGAGTACCTCATCGACCTGACCGTCCCCGAGGACGGAATGGCGTGCGCCTGAGGGAACCGACACGGTGAACGTGTACGAATCACCCCGGTGGAGGCGCTAGACTGGTGACCGCTTCGCCGCGTTGAACGCGCGGCGCGGTGCCGCCTTAGCTCAGTCGGCAGAGCGATTCACTCGTAATGAATAGGTCGTCGGTTCGATTCCGACAGGCGGCTCCACCCCTTCGGGCCCGTCCGGTTCTTCCGGGCGGGCCCGAGGTGTTTCTCCGGGGCGCCCGCGGCCGTGCGGACCGCGGCCGGCGCGGGGGGTCGCCTCCGGTCAATGGATGCTTACCGTACGTTGTGTCAGTTCGTGCCTGTTATGACCGGAATGCGGGTAGATGCGCACTATGAGTCTGGTGTTCATGGTGCTCCTGCTCGTGGGGGTCGTCCTCGTTCTCGGCGGGGGCTCCTACGCGGTGCGGCGGATCATCGCCTCGCTGGAGGAGCGCCTCGCGGCCGGACGGGCCCCGGGCGCCGAGCGGGTCGAGCCGTCCGAGACGCAGATCGGCGGATACGTGCCCGGGCCCCGGAGCCCCGACGACCTACCGCCGTCGTTGCGCGCCCGGGTGCGCAACCTCGTGTCGCTGGACCGGACCGAGGAGGCGGTGCGGATCGTGAGCGAGCGGGCCGACGTCGACGAGGAGCGCGCCCGGGGGATCGTCGCGGACCTGGGGGATGGTTCCGGCCCCGGACGCGCGCTGGATCCCTAGGTTCCCTTTCCCGGGGCGGTCACCCGGGGGTCTCGCCGTTCGGGCGCCGTCGGGGTGCCGTGGCGCAAGCGAGGCGGCGGGGCCGGAAGGGCGCCACCGGGGCCTGTCCTGAGTCCGGCTCAGTGGGACGGACCGCAGGACCCCGGTTCGGCCGTGCGCGATCGGTTCGCCGCCCCGCGCCACCCGTCGGTTCGCAGACGAAAGACCGCTTCGTCGCCTTCGCCAGGGAAGGCCCCCTGCTGGAACACGCCCTCCTGAACGAACCCCAGGCGCCGCGCCGCGCTCCGACCCCGTTGGTCCGTGAGGCGGACGAACCACGTGACCACGCTCAGGCCCAGCGGTCCGAACGCCTGGTCGAGCACGGCCGAGACGGCCCGGGTGGTCAGCCCGCGTCCCTCGAAGCGGGCATCGAGCCAACAGTCCACCGTGCCTGACCGCGCAGGAGTGTCGTCGATCTCCAGGTCGACCATACCGACCAGGCGCCAACCGTTCCCCGCCTTGACCGCGACGGCCAGTGGCAGCCGCGGG
>NZ_ANBC01000807.1 GCF_000341125.1 Nocardiopsis lucentensis DSM 44048
CCGCTCGCCGAACTCCGGGTACCAACGGTCGAGGCGCTCGTCGTCGACCTCCGGCAGCGCGTGACAGGCCTGCGCGATCTCGGCCGTGCGCGGAACCAGGGCCGTGTCGCCCCCCAGCGGCCAGGCGCGGGAGCCGGCGGGGACGGTGAAGGTGCCCGTGTCCGGATCTGTGGTCATGGCGCGACCCTAGGCGGTGTTTTTTGGGTCCTCCGCTTCGCTTCGGACCGTGTTCGGGCGCCCTCAGGGCAGGGATTCTTCATCCTCGTCCTCGCCTGTCGCTCGTTCCTCGCTCGCGGCTCGACTCGTCGTGCACAACCCTGCCGGCGCCCGAACGACACCCCCTCGGGTGACCGTTCCAAGAAACAGGCCCTAGGGCCAGGTGCCGTCCACGACCGTTCCGTGGCCGGGTTTGGTCCGGTCCAACCACTCCTGGCGGCTGCGCGCGAAGCCGAGCGCCCAGTGCACCTGCCGCTCGTGCAGCTCCACGAGACCGAGCCCGGCCACGTCCGGGTGCCGAGCCCCGATCTCCTCCGCCACGGCCAGCGCGGCCAGGGCGTCCGCGGCGGCGGTGTGCGCCTCGGTCAGGTCGACTCCGTAGTACTCGCTCATCGCGCTCAGGTTGCGTTTGCCCCGCCGGTACGGCTCCACCCCCCGGTCGATCACCAACGGGTCCACGATCGGCGCCACGGCGCCGCCGAGACGCGCCGAGAGGGGCGCCAGGCCGTGCCGCTCCAACTCCAGTGTGAGCACCCTCAGGTCGTAGGGGGCGTTGAACACCACCACCCCCTGTCCCGCCGCCAGGTGCGCGGTGAGGGCGTCGGCGATCTCCTCCAGGCACTCGGTGGCGGGCCGGCCCTCCGCGCGCGCCCGCTCGGTGCTGATCCCGTGGATGGCGACCGCGTCCTCGGGGATCTCCCGGTGGCCGGGGTCCACCAGCCACGTCGTCGCCTTGCCGTCCCTGTCGACGAGGGCGGCCGAGACCACGAACGCGTCCTCGGGGTCGCGGGAGGAGGTCTCGGAGTCGAAGCCGAGCAGCGGGGTGGTGTGCCACCCCGGGTGGTCGCCGCGCACGGGTGGTGTGGGGCGGGGCTCGTGTTCGGCGCAGTAGGTGCGCCAGCGCCCGCCGTCCTTGACGACGACGCCGTCACCAGCGGCGACGGGGACCGAACAGGTCGTGCAGGTCCCGGGGTAGCGGTTGCGCATGGGGGTCCCTCTCCGGCCGGATGAACGGCACCGCCGTGAACGGCGGTGACTGGGCACATCGTAGAACGCGCCGGGGACAGGGCGGGTGGAAACGCGGATGGGGGGAAGGGGCGGTGGTGTGCGCGCGTCCAGTTCTGGGGAAGGGAGGAACATGAGTCTGGAAGAGGCGTCACGCCAGTTGGAAGCCGCGATTCACGACGCACGTGTGTCCTTCGACTGCATCCTCCTGGAGGAGTTGGAGCGGGCGCACACGAACGCGATCACCGCCCGAGCCGCGGTGGACGCCGCCGAACTCGCCATTCGGGTGGAGTTGGACAAACGCGCGGAGGAGAAGGACGAGTCCGTCGACTGACGGGGCCGCGCACTGACCCGAGGTCGATCGAACTTATTTTCGAACAGCGGGTATGCTGGCGGGTATGCCCGATCAGTCGCTGACGCCGGACTGGCCCGCGAGTGTGCACCCACCCGGGTCGGACTCCTTCGAGCAGACGGCCCTGGTGTGGCTGTTCGACCACGTCCCGGCCGACTACCGGCTGCACGGAGTGCTGCGCCGACATCCGGTCGCCCTCTCCCGCCTGGCCCATCAGTACGTGTCCGCCGCGTTGGAGGCCGCTCGCGAGGGGTACCGCACCGCCCGGGTGGACCTGCGCGAGCACCTGCCGCCCCACGCGCTGGACCAGGTGATGAACGCCTATCTGGAGGAGGGACGGCGCACCGCGGCCGTCCTCCGCTCGATCGAGGCGGTGGACACCGAACTCCGCGCGCTCGCCACGGGGCGCGGCGCCGATGTGTGACGCCGACTCCCGGACGGACTCAGGCGGTCACCCGGACCACGACGGCGACCTCGTCACCGGTGTTCACGAGGTGCTGGGTCGGCGGGCGCTCCCCGGCCGCGTGCTGGCCCGATCCCACGACCCGGGCACGCCCGGCGGTCAACTCGGCCGCCGACAGCATCTCCCCTCCCGGGCCCGACGCGATCAGGTGCGCGCGCCCGCTGACCAGGAACAGGACCTCCAGGGAGTGCCGCCGTCCCGGCTGCGCGGCCGGTTCGGGCACGAAGGTGTTCGGTTCGAGCGCCACCGCGGTCACCCGGAGCCGCTCGTTGGCGTGGCGGCGGGCCGCGCGG
>NZ_ANBC01000808.1 GCF_000341125.1 Nocardiopsis lucentensis DSM 44048
CGGCCCCGCGCGCGGCCGCGACCAGGCGGCCGATCGTCGGCAGGCGGCGTTCGTTCAGGTGGGCGTAGCCGGACCGGCGGCCGGCGTCGACCACGTCGCCGATCCCCTCTGGGGAGACCCGGGCGGGGCGGGCGGGAGCGGTCGCGGGAGCGGATTCGGCGCGGAGGGCGGTGGAAGCCTGCTGGAGCATCGTGGGAAGATCCTTCACGTGCGCGCGCCCCGGCGGCGGGGGCGCGCTGATGTCGTCGATGGGCCCCGGCGAGCCGAGGCGGCGGGGGTGACCGCCGGGCGCGCGGACGCGGAGGCGGGACACCCCGGGCGGATGCGGGCCGCCGTCAGCTCACACGAGAACGTGGACGGGGCGGACACGCACCGGGTCGGTCGGGCACGGGCGTGCGGGCACGCCCGGCGGAGCGACTCAGCGACGACAACACGGACACGCCTCGACGGCCAGGTGGCAGGGGGCCCCGGGGGCCGTGCGAGCCATGGCGTCGGCGGACGTGTGCGGATGCATGGTTCCAAGGAGACCAGCAAAGTCCTGGAGGAGTCAAGCGATCGTGGGCAAACGCGCGTGTCGATCGTCTCACCCGGTCACCGCCCCGGGCGTGTTGCGGGTGGCGTCGCGTGGTGGTGACATGTGGAGCCCGTGGGCGGCGTGTGAGCGACGCCGGTACGGGACCCTCCCCATCCCCCAGCCGCAGTGTCAGGAGTGGCCGTGATGGCATCCGCCCCCCGGGAACCCAGGTGAGTCCGGGCGCACCGGGCCTGTGGGCGCGTGTCCTCGTGCGCGCGCTCGTCGTCGCGGCCGCCGGGGTGATGGCTCTCGGTTTCTTCGGTCCAGGGGCGGCGGTGCTGGTCGCGGGGCTCGCCACGCTCACGTACGTGCTCCTGTGGCTGCGCGGGCACACGCTGACCCGCGCCGCCCGGCAGCCCGCGTCCACGCCGTACCGGGGACTGGATCCCGGCGGGGCGGTCGACGCGGCCGACGGCGGTACCGAGCGTGACGGCTGAGTCGGAAGGCGCGGAACGGGGGGTCTTTCCGCAAAGGGGAGAAGGGCGTGTCGCGCGCGGCGTAGATTCTAGGTCTATGACGGACCGGGATCTTCTCCGCGCCCTGCGCTCCACCAGCACCTCGGAGGCGGACGCCTACGCGTACCTGCTCGACTCCTACGGGGACGAGCTGTACCGGAGCTGCATCCTGGTTCTGCGCGACCGCGACACCGCGCACGTCGTGCTCCGGGACACGCTCATCGTCGCGCACGCGCACATCGGCCACCTTCGGGACGCCGGCCGCCTGCGGGAGTGGCTGCACGCCCTGGCCGAGGTCGAGTGCGCCCGGCACACGCACGGGAGCGCCCGGCCGGAGCCCGCCGAGTCATGGCGGATGCCCGAGCACACCGAGCTCGTGCGGGCCCGAGTGCTCAACGGTATGACGGGGCCCGCGCTCGACGGTTACCGCGCGCACGTCACCGCCCGCGCCGACCACTTCGGCAGGGACGGGTTCCCGCTGCCCCCGGCCACCCGTTTCCTGGCGCGGGGGTTGGTCTCCCAGCTGCCGTTCCTGGTGATCCTCCTGGCCGCGCTGCTCGTGATCATGCTCGCCGGGTACCTCATCGCCGGGGGGTGGGAGATGGCCCAGCCCCTGCTGCCCCGCTGACGGAACCCGTCTCGGGACCCGCCGGGGCCGCTCAGGCCGGACCGGTTCGGCCCCGGACACGACGACGGCCCGGCGGGGGAGTCGCTCCCCTGTCGGGCCGTGGTCGGAACACCGGGCGGAACCGGCTGCTACTTCTCGTCCCCGCTGGTGGAGATGTGCGAGCGGTCGCCGTGCACACCGGCCTCCTCGGCGCGCTTGACCGAGGCGATGATCTCCTGCTCGGCCTCGTGGCGGCCGACCCAGGTGGCGCCCTCGACGGACTTGCCCGGCTCCAGGTCCTTGTAGACCTCGAAGAAGTGCTGGATCTCCAGGCGCTCGAACTCGTTCACGTGGTGAATGTCACGCAGGTGCTCCTGGCGCGGGTCCGTCGCCGGGACGCAGAGCAGCTTGTCGTCGCCGCCCGCCTCGTCGCGCATCCGGAACATGCCGATCGCGCGGGCGCGGATCAGGCAGCCCGGAAACGTCGGGGCCTTGAGCAGGACCAGGGCGTCCAGGGGGTCGCCGTCCTCGCCGAGGGTTCCCTCGACGAAACCGTAGTCGGCGGGGTAGGTGGTGGAGGTGAACAGCATGCGGTCGAGACGGATACGACCGGTCTCGTGGTCCACCTCGTACTTGTTGCGCTCCCCCTTGGGGATCTCGATCGTAACGTCGAATTCCATGCTGATCTCGGCTCCCATTGCGACTAATGTCGCCATATAACTACAACGTCTGGCCGCGACACCGAAGGAGGGCAGGTGCCCAGGGTGCGACGGGTACGAGGCGAGGCCTTCCTCGCACTGGCCCTGCTCAACATATTCGTGCTGGTCGCCGGTCTGGTCACCCTCGACGTCATCGAGGCGCGGCCCGTTCCGGCGGAACCCGCCCCGGTCACGGACGCGGAGGGCGTGGCGGCGGTTGAACCCGCGACCTCGGCTCCGGCCGACCCGGGCAGGATCGCGGACATTCTCGATGATCCCATGTCCGGTTCCGGGCTGGAGGAGGGCCTCTCCGGTTTCGTGGTCGACGCCACCACCGGGGAGACGCTCTTCGAGCTGGCCCCGGACACCCCGGTCACCCCGGCCTCGACCACGAAGATCGCCACGGCGGTCACGGTCCTCGCCGCCGTCGGCCCCGACCACGTGCTCCACACCGAGGCCTACCTCGACGCGGAGCGGGACCGGGTGGTGCTGCGGGGCGCGGGTGACGTGACACTGACCGAACGCGCCGACTCCGCAGCTTACCCGCAGGTAGCGACCCTGTCGGAGCTCGCCGACCAGACCGCGGCGGCCCTCGCCGGCCTCGGGCTCGACACGGTCTCCGTCGGGTACGACGACTCCTACTTCACGGGTTCCACGCTCGGCCCCGGCTGGAAGCCCAACTACGTCACCGAGGGCAGCACCTCGCCCGCCCACGCCCTGATGGTCGACAGCGGCTGGGACGACGAGAACGCCGACGGCGTGATCGACGCCACCGAGGGCCGGGCCTACGACCCGCCCCTGTACGCCGCCGAGGCCTTCGCCCGCCAGCTGGAGCGCGCGGGGGTGTCGGTCGAGGGCGACCCGACCGAGACCGAGGCGGTCGGCGACGTCGTGGCCAGCGTCGCGTCGGCGCCCGTGTCGGCCCTGGTGGAGCACATGCTGCTGGCGAGCGACAACAACATGGCCGAGGCGCTCGGCCGGGTCGCGGCCGAGGCGATGGGGGAGGAGACCTCCTTCGCGGGCGCGGCCGCCGCCACCCACCGGGTGATGGCGGACCTGGGCGTCGAGGACGTGGAGCTGTCCGACAACAGCGGCCTGAGCACGAAGAACCGCATCTCCCCGCGCGCTCTGGTCGAGCTGCTCCGGATCGCCTCCGACCCCGACAACCCGGAGTTGAACGCGGCCCTGACCGGTCTGCCCACCGCGAACTCCACCGGCACGCTGGCCAAGAACGGGCGCTATGGCGAGTACGCGCCCACCCACGACGCCGCCGGTCTGGTCCGGGGCAAGACCGGCACGCTCAACGGGGTGAGCACCCTGGCCGGGACCGTCCGCGACCAGGACGGCCACACCTTCTACTTCGCGTTCATGGCGAACGACCCGGGTGCGCGAGGGTCGCTCCTGGACACCTTCGCCGCGGCCCTGGCCCGCTGCGGCTGTTCCTGAGCTGTGTTTGTTCGGGGCCTCCGCTTCGCCTTGGCCCGCCCGTCGCCCGCCACCAACCCTCAAACGGACGCCTACGGCGCACACCTATCCATAAGAACCCTGCCGACGCCCGAACGACGAACCCCCTGGGGTCTCCGCCCCGTTTCGGACCCCGGGCGCCGGACGGGGTGGTGATGGGGGATCACCCTGGCCCCTCCCGGAATTCGTCCCCCGATCCCCGTGCCGCGAGGCGACGCGTGGGTAGGCTGGCGGTGTGACTGTGATCGACTGGGACGTAGCCGTCAACACCGGTGTCCGCCTCGTCCGCCCGGGGCCGCAGGTGGACCTCTCCGACGCGCGGCAGGCCGTGGCGCAGTTGCGCGAGCTTTCCAACGTGGCCGCCGGGCACGTGCGCGACTTCACCGGGATGAACCCCCTCGAACCCACCGGACCCGCGGTCGTCGTCGACCGCCCCGGCTGGATCAAGGCCAATGTCGACGGGTTTCGGGTGGTACTCGAACCCGTTCTGGAACAGATGAGCTCCGAACGGCTGAACAACGGCACCGCCGCGGCCCTGACCTCGGCGGTCGGGCCCCGGATCACCGGGGTCCAGCTCGGCGCGGTGCTCGCCTACCTGGCCGGGAAGGTCCTCGGCCAGTACGAACTCTTCCTGCCGCCGGACCCGAGCGGCCACGCGCCGACCGGCCGCCTGACCCTGGTGGCGCCCAACATCGTCAGCACCGAACGCGAGCTGGACGTCGACTCCCGCGACTTCCGCCTGTGGGTGTGCCTGCACGAGGAGACCCACCGGATGCAGTTCACGGCCACGCCGTGGCTGCGCTCGCACGTCCAGGACCTGATGCGCGAGCTCCTGCTCTCGTCGGAGATGGACGCCGCCGACCTCATCGGACGGCTCCGCTCCGCCGGTGAGGCCGTCGCCGACGCCGTGCGCGGTGGTGACGCCAACCTCATCACCGCCTTCCAGACCCCCGAGCAGAACGAGATCATGGACCGCGTCACCGCGGTCATGAGCCTGGCCGAGGGACACGGCGACTACGTCATGGACGCCGTCGGCCCGGAGGTCGTGCCGAGCGTGGAGCGGATCCGCGCCCGTTTCCAGAAGCGCCGCGAGGCCGCCAACCCCCTCGACCGGATCATGCGCCAGCTGCTGGGCATGGACCTCAAGATGCGCCAGTACGAGGAGGGCGCCGCGTTCGTCGGCGCGGTGGTCGCCGAGGTCGGCATGGCCGAGTTCAACAAGGTGTGGACCTCGCGCGAGACCCTGCCCACACTGGCCGAGATCCGCGACCCGAACGCGTGGATCGACCGGGTCGTGCGCCCCGCAGCCATCGCGGAGTGAGCGGACCGCCCCCCGCCGTGGCCGCCGTCCGTTCGGCGGTCCGGCGGGGCCCGGCCGACC
>NZ_ANBC01000809.1 GCF_000341125.1 Nocardiopsis lucentensis DSM 44048
GGCCGACACCACCGCCCTGGTCGCGTGCAGCGGCGGCGCCGACTCCCTGGCCCTGGCCGGCGCCGTGGCCTTCGAGGCTCCGCGCGTGGGCAGGGCCGCGGGGGCGGTCACCGTGGACCACGGGCTCCAGGAGGGCTCCGCCGAACGCGCCGAGTCCGTCGCCGGTGTCCTGCGCGGCCTGGGCCTGTCCCCCGTCTCCGTGCGGACCGTGGAGGTCGCGGGTCGGGGCGGCCCCGAGGCGGCCGCCCGGCGCGCCCGCTACGAGGCCCTGGACGCCGCGGCCGCCGAGCACGCGCCCGCGGTGGTGCTGCTCGCCCACACGCTGGACGACCAGGCCGAGACCGTCCTCCTCGGGCTCGCGCGCGGGTCGGGGGCCCGCTCCCTGTCCGGGATGGCCCCGCGCAACGGCCACCGTCTGCGCCCCTTCCTCGACCTGGAGCGTGCCACCGTCCGGGCGGCCTGCGACCGTATGGGCCTGGTCGCGTGGGAGGACCCGCACAACGCCGACCCCCGCTACGCCCGCTCGCGGGTGCGCCACGAGGCATTGCCCGCTCTGGAGCGGACCCTGGGCCCGGGGATCGCGGCCGCGCTGGCACGGACGGCCACGATGCTGCGCGAGGACGCCGACACGCTCGACGGGCTGTCCGCGGGCCTGTACACCGCCGCCCTCGGCGGAGGGGAGGCCCCGGCGGTCTCGCGTGTCCCCGCCGGCCCGGAGCCGCCGGACGCCGCGGAGCCGTCGGACGCCCCGGGGGCGGCGGCGGGGCCGGAGCTGTCGGTCGGACCGCTGGCCGAGGCGCCGCCGGCACTGCGCACCCGGGTACTGCGCCGCGCCGCCCTCGCGGCGGGCTGCTCGGCCAGTGCGCTGACCGCTCGCCACGTGCGGCAGGTGGAACGCCTGGTCACGGAGTGGCGTGGGCAGTCCCACATCGACCTTCCGGGTGGAATCCGGGTGCGCCGCGTCTCCGGGCGCCTGCGGTTCGGGCGCTGATCGGCCCCACCGGACACCCGCGGTTCCCGGGCGGGTGGCGCGGTCGCCTCGTTGACCACGTTTATCCTGGTTGCCGCAAACGGGGAACCCAGCAGCGAGGACAGTGAGCGTGGACGCCAAAGACATGGGTCGGGATCTGGAGAAGGTCCTGGTCACCGAGGAAGAGATCAATGCGCGCCTTGCGGAGCTGGGTGAACGGATCGACGCGGACTACGCGGGCAAGGACCTCCTGATCGTCGGTGTCCTCAAGGGCGCCGTCATGGTCATGGCCGACCTGGCGCGGGCGCTGCACACGCCCGTGTCCATGGACTGGATGGCGGTCTCCTCCTACGGGGCCGGGACCACCTCCTCCGGTGTGGTGCGCATCCTCAAGGACCTGGAGACCGACATCAAGGACCGCGACGTCCTCATCGTCGAGGACGTCATCGACTCCGGGCTGACCCTGTCCTGGTTGGTGGGCAACCTCAAGTCGCGCGGTCCCCGTTCGGTCGAGGTCTGCACGATGGTCCGCAAGCCGCTGGCCTTCGAGGTCGACCTGGAGGTCAAGTACATCGGTTTCGACCTGCCGAACGAGTTCATCGTCGGCTACGGCCTCGACTACGCGGAGAAGTACCGCAACCTGCCGTTCATCGGCACCCTCGCCCCGCACGTCTACGAGAAGTAGGGGCCCGGGCAGGTCCGGGGCGAACCGTTCGGGCGCCCGGACCCGGGCCGAAGCGAAGCCGCGGGCCCGAGGAGGACACAGCTCGGGAACAACGGAACGGGGCTTCGTCGTTGCTTCGGTGACGGCCCCGCTCCGGGTGCCCGAGCGGTGTGCTCGCTCGGCAGAGCGAGGTGTACCGTCGAAGATCCCAGCGTCATCGCAGGGAGAACATGTCCGATTGGTCCTGCTTCGGAAAGTCCTCTGGGGCGGGGCGGCCTGGTCAGGAGGGACGGACCCGACAGGGTTCCGCTCACATGAATCTGAAGCGTTTTTTCCGCGGCCCGTGGATATGGATCCTGGCCGTCGCCGTCATGCTCGTCATCGGCTTCCGCGTGTTCGACATCGGGGGCGGTCCCCAACCGGAGCAGGCCGACATCTCTCGCGTCTACGACCTCATCGAGCGGGACCAGGTCGAGAGCGCGGAGATCATCGACCGTGACCAGCGGATCCTGCTGACCACCACGGACGACGAGATCCTGGAGGCCTACTGGGTCGAGGGCCAGGGCCTCGAACTCGGCACCATGCTCCAGGAGAACGCCGACGCAGAGGACGGCAACCTGGAGTCGTACCAGGTCTCGGTCGCCACGACCCCGATCTGGACCACCGCCCTGTTCAGCCTGCTCCCGCTGATCATCATCATCGCCATCTTCTGGTTCATCTTCAGCCAGATGCAGGGCGGCGGGTCGCGCGTGATGAACTTCGGCAAGTCCAAGGCCAAGCTCATCACCAAGGACACCCCGAAGAACACCTTCGCCGACGTCGCCGGGGCCGACGAGGCCATCGAGGAGCTCCACGAGATCAAGGAGTTCCTCCAGAACCCGGCCAAGTTCCAGGCCATGGGCGCCAAGATCCCCAAGGGCGTGCTCCTGATGGGCCCGCCCGGGACCGGTAAGACCCTGCTGGCCCGTGCCGTCGCCGGTGAGGCCGGGGTGCCGTTCTACTCCATCTCCGGTTCGGACTTCGTCGAGATGTTCGTCGGTGTCGGCGCCTCCCGCGTGCGCGACCTGTTCGAGCAGGCCAAGGCGAACGCCCCCGCGATCATCTTCATCGACGAGATCGACGCCGTCGGCCGCCACCGCGGCGCCGGTATGGGCGGCGGACACGACGAGCGCGAGCAGACCCTCAACCAGATGCTGGTCGAGATGGACGGCTTCGACGTCAAGGGCGGTGTCATCCTCATCGCCGCCACCAACCGCCCGGACATCCTCGACCCGGCGCTGCTGCGCCCCGGCCGCTTCGACCGGCAGGTCGTCGTCGACCGCCCGGACATGGACGGCCGCCGCGACATCCTCAAGGTCCACTCCAAGGGCAAGCCGATGGCCGATGACGTCGACTTCAACGTCATCGCCCGCCAGACCGCCGGAATGACCGGTGCCGACCTGGCCAACGTCATCAACGAGGGCGCGCTGCTGTCGGCCCGCGCGGACGCCACCGTGATCACCCACCTCATCCTCGAGGAGGCGATCGAGCGGGTCATGGCCGGCCCCGAGCGCAAGACCCGGGTCATGTCCGACCGGGAGAAGAAGGTCATCGCCTACCACGAGGGCGGCCACGCCCTGGTGGGCCACGCGCTGCCCAACGCCGACCCCGTGCACAAGATCAC
The DNA here is from genome assembly GCF_000341125.1 of Nocardiopsis lucentensis DSM 44048. GTDB lineage: Bacteria > Actinomycetota > Actinomycetes > Streptosporangiales > Streptosporangiaceae > Nocardiopsis > Nocardiopsis lucentensis. The sequence goes on from NZ_ANBC01000809.1 coordinate 3,298, forward strand.
GATCCTGCCGCGCGGCAGGGCGCTCGGGTACACCATGTCGGTGCCGACGGAGGACAAGTTCCTCACCTCCCGCTCGCAGATGATGGACCAGCTGGCCATGATGCTCGGCGGTCGGGCCGCGGAGGAGCTGGTCTTCCACGAGCCCACGACCGGCGCGGGCAACGACATCGACAAGGCGACCTCGCTCGCCCGCAACATGGTCACCGAGTACGGCATGAGCGAGCGCCTGGGCGCCCGCAAGTTCGGCTCCGCCAGCACCGAGCCCTTCCTGGGCCGGGAGATGGCGCACGCCCGCGAGTACTCCGAGGAGATCGCCTCCATCATCGACGAGGAGGTGCGCCGCCTCATCGAGTCCGCGCACGACGAGGCCTACGAGGTCCTCGTCGAGTACCGGGACGTCCTGGACGACCTGGTGGTCGCGCTGCTGGAGAAGGAGACGCTCACCAAGGAGCAGGTGCTGGAGATCTTCGCTCCGGTGACCAAGCGGCCGTCGCGCGGCTCCTACACCGGCTACGGCAAGCGCCAGCCCTCCGAGCGGCCTCCGGTGCTGTCCAAGAAGGAGCTGGACGGGCTGAACGGCGCCGAGGTGCGGGGCTCGGCGACCAACGGTCAGCTGCCCAGCGCCGCCGCCAACAGGATCGAGGGGGACGAGGCGTGAGCGAGACCTTCGACGAGGAGCGCCCTCCCAGATCCGTCGACCGGTTGCGCATCGAGCGCGCCGTGCGCGAGATCCTCATCGCGATCGGTGAGGACCCCGACCGCGACGGTCTGCTCAAGACACCCGAACGGGTCGCCCGCGCCTACGAGGAGCAGTTCTCCGGCCTCGGCCAGAAGCCCGGTGACGTGCTCACCACGGTCTTCGAGGCCGACCACGAGGAACTGGTGCTGGTCAAGGACATCGAGCTGTACTCCACGTGCGAGCACCACCTGGTGCCGTTCTACGGGGTCGCGCACGTGGGCTACATCCCGGGCGCGGACGGCCGGATCACCGGTCTGAGCAAGCTCGCGCGGCTCGTGGACGTCTACGCGCGCCGTCCGCAGGTGCAGGAGCGCCTCACCGGGCAGGTGTCGGACGCCATCATGGACCACCTCCAGCCGCGCGGCGTGATCGTCGTCGTCGAGGCCGAGCACCTGTGCATGACCATGCGCGGGGTGCGCAAGCCCGGAGCCAAGACGGTCACCTCGGCGGTGCGCGGGATCTTCCGCAGCAGCGACCGCACGCGGTCGGAGGCGATGAGCCTCATCCTGGACCGCCGCTGACCAGGCGCCGCGCGATCCGCGGCCCCGGCCACGTCAAGCCCCGGTATCCGGCCGTCACGGTCGGATACCGGGGCTTCGCGCGCGGCAGGGTCTGTGCCCCGAGGGGCGTTCCCTGAGCGTAGGGTGATCCTTATGGGGCCGAAACAGACAGTTCCGGGCCTGCCCGACCTCGGGCGGTGCCTGGTCATGGGAGTCGTGAACGTCACGCCCGACTCCTTCTCCGACGGAGGCGAGTGGTTCGACCCCGATCGGGCGATCGAGCACGGTCTGAGCCTGGTCGAGGCGGGCGCGGACATCGTCGACGTCGGTGGTGAGTCCACCCGCCCGGGAGCACAGCGCGTCGACCCCGCCGAGGAGATGCGCCGCGTCGACCCGGTCGTACGGGAACTGGCGTCGCGCGGCGTCGCCGTCAGTGTGGACACCATGCGCGCCGAGGTGGCCGAGCGCGCCGTCGAGGCGGGCGCGGTCCTGGTCAACGACGTCAGCGGGGGGCTCGCCGACCCCGCCATGGCCCGACTCGTGGCCTCTTCCGGCGTTGCGTACGTGTTGATGCACTGGCGTGGGCATAGTCATGACATGCAGAGCCGTGCCGTGTACACGGATGTCGTCCAGGAGGTCCTCGATGAGCTCCGCGATCGTATGGAGGCCATGATCAGTGCAGGTGTCGACCCGGGCCAGATCGTCCTGGATCCGGGGTTGGGATTCTCCAAACGCCCCGAGCAGGCGCACAACTGGGCGCTGCTCCAGCACCTCGAACGGTTCCACGAACTAGGCCGGCCGGTACTCGTGGCGGGATCCCGCAAGCGTTTCCTGAGCCGGCTGCTCGGCGATGCCGCGGACGGGGACCGCCCCTTCGTCGACTGCGACGCCGCGACGGCCGCGGTCACCACCCTGGCGGCCGACCGGGGGGCCTGGGCCGTGCGCGTACACGACGTGCGCCCCAACGCCGACGCGGTGCGCGTGGCCGCCGCCTGGTCCGACGGCGGGGCCCGGCTGGACGAGGGGCGCGCCCAGGCGCCGGGCCGGGGCGGCCTGTGAAGTCCCGCCAGGAGGTCATGGAGCGCGTGGCCGAGGCCAACGCGCAGTTCTACAGCGCCATCGAGAACGGCGACATCGACCTGATGCGCAGCGTGTGGGCCGAGGAGCACGAGGCCCCCGACCTGGTGTGCGTGAACCCGGGCTGGCCGCTGCTGCGCGGACGTGCCGAGATCATGCGGGCCTGGTCGCTGATCATGGCCAACGTCACCTACATCCAGTACGTGCTGACCGAGACGCACATCGGCGTCGGCGGGGACGTCGCCATGGTCACCTGCGAGGAGAACGTGCTGACCGCCGAGGACGACAGCCCCGGTTTCGTCGCCGGGGGCAAGGTGGTGACCACCAACCTCTTCGTCGACACCGAGCAGGGGTGGCGGCTGTGGTCGCACCACGCCTCGCCCGTCCTCATGGACGATGAAGGGGAGGACGAGGCCTGATGGCGGACCGCATCACGCTGCGGGGGCTCCGGGCGCGCGGGTACCACGGAGTGTTCGACTTCGAGCGCCGCGACGGCCAGGACTTCGTGGTCGACGCGGTGCTCCACCTGGACACCGCCGCGGCCGCGGCCAGCGATGACGTCGGTGACACCGTGCACTACGGACTGCTGGCCGAACGGCTGGGGGGGGG
>NZ_ANBC01000810.1 GCF_000341125.1 Nocardiopsis lucentensis DSM 44048
GTGGAGCTGACGGTGCACAAGCCCTCCGCGCCCATCTCGCACGAGTTCACCGACGTGGCGGTGACCGTCACCCGGGGAAGGGAGACGGTGTCGTGACACGCGCGGTGCTGGCGCTGGGGTCGAACATGGGCGACCGGATGGCGACCCTCCAGGGCGCGGTGGACCACCTCATGGCCGGGGAGGGCGCGCCGCGGCCGGTCGCGGTGTCGCCCGTGTACGAGACCGCCCCGGTGGGCGGTCCCGAACAGGGCGCCTTCCTCAACGCGGTCCTGGTCGTGGACGCCGACGGCGAGCCGATCGACCTGCTGCGGCGGGCCCAGGCCGCCGAACGGGCCTTCGACCGGGTGCGCGAAGTCCGCTGGGGACCCCGCACGCTCGACGTGGACGTCATCGCCTTCGGGGAGGTGCGCGACGACGACCCGGATCTGACCCTGCCGCACCCGCGCGCCCACCTGCGGGCGTTCGTGCTGCGTCCGTGGCTCGACGCCGATCCGGGGGCCGAGCTGCCCGGGCACGGCCCGGTGGCGGACGCGTTGGCCGCGGTGGTCGCGGCCGACACGGCGGGCGAGCAGGACCTGCACCGCC
>NZ_ANBC01000811.1 GCF_000341125.1 Nocardiopsis lucentensis DSM 44048
GACGGCTGATGGTCGAGGAGCACGAGGGGAGGATGCACCCGACGGGATGGCGCGTCCCCCTGGCGTTGGCGGTGGTCGGCGCGCTCCTGGGGTGGCTGGTCACCGGGGCGGTCCACATCCTGCCGCCGCTGCCGTGGTCGGCGATCCCGACCCTGCTCCTGCTGGCGTTCGCCGAGGCGTTCACCGCGCGCCGGACACGGCGGCGGATCCGCAGGGCCCCGGGGACCGAGCCGATCCAGCCGCTCAGCGCCGCCCGGCTGGTCGCGTTGGCCAAGGCCAGCGCCCTGTTCGCGGCGTTGGCGGCGGGTTTCTTCCTGGGCATGGCGCTCGCGGTGGTCGGGACGCTCGTGCTGCCCAGCCACCGCGAGGTGTTCGCCACCGCCCTGGGCACGGCGGCCTCCAGCGGGCTGCTGCTGGGGGCGGCGCTGTGGCTGGGGTCGGCCTGTCGGGTGCCCGAGGACGGCGAGGGCGATGACGACCCGTCCGCGCGTGCCTGAGGACCGGGTGTTCCGGGTGGGGCGGTTCCCGACCGCCTCACCCGGTGTTGTCCGGTCAGTCCGTGAACACGAAGGGGCGGAGTCCGGTCGGCACCGCGGCGGGGTCGACGTCGAAGGTCGCCCACACGCACGTGCCGAGGTCGGCCCAGGGGGCCAGACGGACGTGGCCCCACTCCCGGGCGAGGTGTTCCAGCAGCAGAAGGCCACGCTGGCCCTCGGCCCGGTCCCACTCACCCTCCGTGCGCTCGCTCGGGATACGGGGGACGCCGCCTCCGCCGCCCGAGTCGCTGAACGACAGCCGCAGCGTGCGCTCGTCCGGCATGGACAGGCTCCGGATGACCTCGCCGTACAGCCGGTCCGGGTCGGTGTACCTGGCGGCGTTGGCGTGCAGTTCGCTGGCGCAGAGCCGGAGGGTGTCGACCAGATCGGGATCGAACCCGGTCAGGTCGCGGGCGAGATCGTTGCGGACCTGGGCGAGTTCGCGGAGTTCTCCCTGGTAGACGCGGGGCTCCCAGAACACCGTCGGCGTGGTCATGCGACCGCCTCCCGCCGCTGGCCGCCGCGCTGGGCGTGCCAGGCGCGCACGAGGTTGGCGAGTTCGTCGAACTCACCGGGCACGCGCGTCACCGGGGCCGCGTGCCTGGGCGTGTAGGCGCTCGCGCGCCTGGTGGTGGGCGAAGTGGCGATGCTCGTTCGAGCGCGCAGGCGGCGGGCGGGGTGGGCCTGGGCGTGGGCGAGTTCGCGCTCGAAGGCGACGTAGTAGGGGCGGATGAGGGAGAGTTCGTCGGCGCGCACGAGCTCGGCGGGCGGGGAGAGCCGGGGCGCGGGAACGGGCGGTTCCTGGACCTCGGGCGGAGCGCTGGCCTGCTCGGGGGCGGGAAGCGGGGCGTAGCGGCGGACCCGGGTGGAGCGGCGACGCCGGGCCGAGTGGCGGCCGTGCGCGGGGGCGAGGAGGGACTTGAGGGTCTCCAGGGCAGACCTGAGGACCGCACGGCTAAACTGAGCCATGTCGGCAATCCTGTCTTTAGAGGTTGATCTTGCTGACCACGACCCCGGGCGCCTAACTAGCGTCGCGGGGTCTTCGGCGTATGGAGTTGTGGGTTTGGCAAGAAGAGTAGAGCACGCGTGGAGTGAAGGCGAACTTTTCCGCGAACTCGTCGGGGAAAACTTCATGGTCTCGACGTTTTCCCAGCTCAGGGCGCATTCGGAAAAGGGTTGACCCCATTTCCCCGCCTCGCCAGAACTATCCTCTTGGTCCGAATTGGGATGAATTCTTTGACCTGTGTGAAGCACGCCGAGCTGAGCCGTTGAACGGACACCCGATCGGTGAGCTGTCTCTCCCACCTTCAGTAGATATGCCCGGGGTGCGAAACGCGAGGCCTCGCCCGTGTCGCAGACCGAGGCCCTGCGGTGTGTGACTACTGCGCTGTCAGTACCTCGGTAGCGAAGCGGCGAGCGTAGGGGGCAAGACGCGCATGGAGCGAATCCCGCTCGGCCGCCTGAATGATCTCGGCGCAGATCACCAGGTGAGCCAGTCGCCCAGCGTCGGTGTTCAGTACGTCAGCGAACACTTCGCGCACCTCGACCGCCGTTTCGGGTTCGGGCAGGGCGTAGGCGTGGAGAACAGCGGCGTCGTAGCCCAACGGGGCCAGCCCCCACCCCTCCCAGTCCAGGATCATCAGGGGATCACGGGTCAGATTGGCCCAATGGAGGTCTCCATGCGAAGCCACCCACGTCCCTACGTTCAGATCCACCCCGGCTTCGGCGATCTCAGGGAGATGATTGGGTATGCGGTGGATGAACGCCTGGGAGAACACCTGTCGATCGGCCGGAGCGGGAACAGTTTCCAGAGTGGTCAGGGCGTGGCGTAGGTCGGTCCACCATTGGGCGTCGTTCTTCGCAGGGGCGGTGAGGCCAGGGGTCGCCGACACCGCCGTTCCCTTCATTCGCTCCCACATCAGGGCTTGGAACGCGGGGGTGTCACCCCAGATGTGCTCGGCGAGCAGACGCGGTCGGGGGACGTTGTCGCTCACCAGCACATCGGCGAGTGCCGCCCCGTTCCACACTTTCCCGCCGGGTCGAGGCGCGGACATGACCCGAAGCCAGACGGGCGAGCCGTCGGCGGGGGGGGGCNCCACCCCGTGATGCAGTGCGACACGGTCGGACGTGGTAAGGCTCAGAGCCACGATCGCGTGATGCCACGCCTGTTGCAGGTCAGGCGTGTTCTCGGAGGAGGAGGTCACTGATGTCCTTGATTCGAGTCTCGGGCAGGAGCGGCCCGCCCACCACCGAGGCCGCGTTCGCCCAGTGCTCTGTACTCGACGTGCTGATCAGCATCCCGGTCAGGCCGGGCGCTGAAGCTGTCACGAGCAGAGCCGCCTCCACGGGTGACGCGCCCTCACTGATGTAGCGCGCGAGACGTTCATTCACCAGTCGGACGAGTTTGCCGCCGTGCAGCGGGGCGGAAGCCCAGACCTCCAATCCTGCCTCGCTGGCCCGACCGATGGGACCGTTTCCCAACAGGGCGTCTCGGATGGGGGCGATCTTGACCAAGGAGGCGGGGAGCTGGATCGCGCGAAGGCCGGTCTCGGGCCGTCCTGCGGCTTCCTGCGCAAGTCGGACGAGATCGTGCACGGTGAAGGCTCCCGTGTCGAAACCGCTCCACGTCGCCACCCCGTATCCACGGATCGCTCCGGACGCGGTCGCCTCTTCGAGCGCACCGAACGCATCACGTATCCGTTTGTGGAGGTCGCCGCGCTTCTGGTGATCGTGTTCGGGGTTGTGCAGGTACACCACATCGAGGACGGGGCGGCGCAGCTCGGTCCGGGACATGGCGATCTGGTGAAGCACGTACTCCGGGGCGATGCTGTGCCGGAATCGGACGTCCTCCCCGGTGAGGTCCCCTGTGCTGAGCGCGACCTGTGCCTGCCCCTTGGTCATGTAGCCGACTTTGCTGGTCACGCGGATGCTGGGGTGTTCTCGTAGAACAGGTGCGATGGCCGATTGGTGCTTCCCGTTCCCGTACACGGGAGCGGTGTCGATGAGGGGGCATCCGGCCGAAGCCGCGACGCTGGCCGATGTGGCCGCGTCGTGGCTTCGGTAGGTCCCCAGACCGAGGAGGGTCACGCGGTGCCCTCCCACACGAGAGCGCCATCGTTCATCAGACGCCGGAGCAAGGACACGAGAGCGTCCTCGGCGACGTTGGGGGCGAGCTGGCACAGCTCCTTGACCGTGACCGCTTCGCCCTTCGCGAGCCGGTGCAGCACTGGAGCGGCGGGGGGGGGNAGCGGCGCCCTTGCGCCGACAGGATCACCGTCGTCTTCTCCTCGTGCACAGTGCCTCGGTGGGAGGCCAGCCGCACTCGTGAGGACGACGCCAGGTCCCCGGTCACGGCGACCGGGAGGCTGAACGTCATCCGGGCGGGAGCGGTCTGGTTCAGGTGGTTCCAATACTCATCGACAACGCCGGGGGTCTGAAGGCGTTGCGTGATCAGATCGGCCAGGCGAGCGGCCCACGCCGCCTGGTCAGCATCGCTTCGGGGGACGTCGCGCCGAACCTCGACGTGTTCAAGCAACAGGCCGTTGAGCCAGTCGAGGAAGTCCGCGCCGGTGGTGGTGTTCAGCCCGCAGGTCAGGTGCAGGCTGGGCTCGCCTTCCGAGGCCGCCGCCGCGTGCCAGCACCCCCGGGGAACATGGAGCACATCGCCGGGCTCCATGGTGAACTCATCGATGGGCTCGGTGGGTGCCTCGTCGTCCACCTCCACATCGGAGTACAACGGGGCCTCGCGGGTGGTGCCGTAGATGCGCCACCGCTTTCGTCCCGAGACCTGAACGACGATCACGTCATGGTCGTCCCAATGGACCCCGAAGCCCTCCTTCGCGGTCCAGGAGGCATAGGCGTTGACCTGGACCCGAGTCCCCAACCAGGCCTCGATCTCGGCAGCCAGGTTGTTGATGGGCGGGTGCATCTCATCGACGGCATCCACGACCAGCGTCGCGCCTTCGCGAAGCTGGGCGTGGAACAGGTGCGGCACGGGCGCGTTCCAGTCGGGCATACGGCGGTAGGTCTGGAGGCGGGTGTAGGCGTTCACGTCCACCGTCTGTCCGGCCGAGAGCCGCATACGCGGCACGTCCAGACGTCGGGTCGCGAGCAACTCGTTGAAGTCGGGCCAGGTGAGCAGGTCAGCGAAGTCAGCGGCCTGGTCAGCGTTGGCGGCGTAGCGGCGGTGGGTGCGGCCGAGCACCTGGCCGAGCACCTGGACGGGGAACTGGTCCCCGCCCAGACGGCCGCTGATCACATCAGCGGGCACTGTTGCTCCTAACGGATGCCGTCGTTGGTGTCGCTACGGCCGGTGCCGCCTCCGTCGGAGGGCTGGTCGCCTCGGCTGCGCTCGGTGGTGATCTCCTCGACGGCGACCATCAGGTCACCGTCGAACTGCTGCTCCTGCATCTGCGTACTTCCTTTCGTGCGTTCCTAAGGGTGTGCGGGTCCGGACCGAAGGCCTTCACCGCACGTGGCCACATGATCGACGTTCCGTCATGTGGAGTCTTTGGTGTCTCTCGTACGGACCGGCTTTTCCCCG
>NZ_ANBC01000812.1 GCF_000341125.1 Nocardiopsis lucentensis DSM 44048
CGGCGCGCGGCGGCCCGCACCGCGTGGGGTGCGGGGTGGCGCCTGGGATTCCGGTGCGGCACGGACGGTGTGCCCCGGAGCGCGGCCGCGTCGCCGCGGGCCCGACCTCGCCTGTAGTGACCGTGTCACCAGGAGGGTCGGGAAGTGGTGGGTGGGTCAGCAAGTGGTGCGTGGGCCCAACGGGTCTGACCTTACCGTTACGTGAAGGTTGGTGTCACTGTGCGCGACTGAGACAACCCTCACAGGGCGTGAGTGTTGTGGCTGTCCTTCCTGACAACAGCCGGAAACCTGGATCACGACCGTGTTTCGCCGCCGATGACGCTGTGTGATGGCCCGTGAGTCAGGTCTGGGGCACGCACATTTTCCGGTCACGCGCGCCGAGGCACGGGCGGGGGAGGAGCGGGCCGGGGCGGGAGGCGTCAGGCGGACGCGGCGCGCCCGGCGCGCTGTCGGCGCAGGCGCTCGGCGAACTCCTCGGCCATCTCCAGTTGGCGCCGCAGGGTGACGCAGCGGTCGGCGATGGCCGCTTCGAAGGAGTCGAGCCGCTCGGTCAGGGCGGCGCGCTCGTCCTCGTCGGTGTCGTCCGCGCCGAGGCCGTCGACGGCGGTCAGGAGTTCACGGGTCTCGTCCAGGCTGAAGCCGAGCGGTTTCATCCGCTTGATCAGTTGGAGTCGGTCGACGTCGGTCTCGGTGTAGAGCCGGTATCCGCCGCGTGAGCGCGCGGAGGGCACGACGAGGTCGACCTCGCCGTAGTAGCGGATCGTGCGCAGGGACAGCCCCGTGCGCTCCGCCACCTCGCCGATCCGCATGTGGTGCGCCTGCGCCACGCTGTCCCCCTCCTGCTGGTGTTCACCCCACGTTAGACCCGGATTCGCCGGGAACGCCCACGAGGGGAGGGCGGGAGTGGGACGTCACACCGGGGCCCGCGGGACGCGACGCGGGGCCTCGCGGGTGTCGTCCGGGCGGGTCGGCGGGATCTCGGTGATCCGTTCCCGCGACTCGGCCGGGAACGCGGACGGCGTGACGGCCCTCCTTCGCGGTGACGAGGAGAACATACGAACGGCCTGTCTCGATGTTCTCGCAGCGGGTGGCCGGACCCTGGTCCCCCAGGGGCCGGCCAC
>NZ_ANBC01000813.1 GCF_000341125.1 Nocardiopsis lucentensis DSM 44048
CGACAGCGCCTCCAGCACGACGCGGTTGCCCAGCATCGCGGTGACGTCGGCGTGGTCGTGGTCCGGGGACACCTCCACGATGTCCACGCCGACGACGGGCAGCTCCACACAGATGCGGCGCACGGCGTCGAGCAGCTGGCGCGAGGTGAGGCCGCCCGGCTCCGGGGTCCCGGTGCCCGGGGCCATCCCCGGGTCGACGACGTCCACGTCGACCGAGAGGAACACGCCCTCGCACTCGTCGGTGGCCAGGGCGAAGGCCTCGTCCAGACAGGTGTTGAGACCGCGCGCGTCCATCTCGCTCATCTCGTAGCACCGCATGCCCTGCCGGGCCATCCAGGACAGCGTCTCCTCCTCGGGCCAGTACCCGCGCAGGCCCATCTGGATGAACCGGTCACCGCGCACGGCACCCGACTCGATCAGCCTGCGCATGGGCAGCCCGTGGCCGAGCAGCGACCCGAAGTCGATGTTTCCGGTGTCGGCGTGCGCGTCGAAGTGGATCACCGACACGCGCCCCCAACCGTGGTGGCTGGCCACGCCCTGTACGTCGGGCAGGGCGATGGTGTGGTCGCCGCCGAGCATGACGGGGATCTTCCCGGCCGCGGCCACCGTGGTCACGGCCTGGCGGACGCTGGCGACCATCCCCTCGATGTCGCCGTTGAAGCAGTCCACGTCACCCGCGTCCTTGACGTTGAGCTCGACCAGGCCGTCGGCGCGGACCGCCAGGTGCGGCCGTCGGCCGTCGTGCGGCAGGTAGTCGGTGCCCCGGAGCGCCCGCGGCCCGAAGCGGGTGCCCGCCCGGTAGGAGGTGCCCCCGTCGAACGGCACCCCCATGATGACCGCCGCGGAGTCGGCCCAGGTGGCGGGCTCGTCGAGGTCACACCGGTCGATGCCGAGGAAGGTGATGTCGGGGCCGAACAGCGGTGCGAGGCGTGTCATGGACGGTCTCCTTCGATGGTGGTTGCGGTGGTGCTCGGCCCCGGACCGGAGGGCGGCCCCACCCGGCCCCGGACGAGCAGGTAGTAGACGCCTCCGGCGATCGGGCCGCCCAGCAGGGACAGGTCCGCGCCGGTGGCCGCCGCCAACGGGCCGAGCCACAGTTCGGAGTCGGCGGCCA
>NZ_ANBC01000814.1 GCF_000341125.1 Nocardiopsis lucentensis DSM 44048
CGTAGCGGGCCCGGCGCAGGGCGGCGTCGGTGAGGAACACACCCGCCCAGGGCGTGAAGACCACGACCATGACCGACAGCAGGGACAGCACGGCCGCGGTGAAGTCGACGACGAACAGCGCGACCGCCGACCCGGTGGTGACCAGGACGACCTGGATCAGCACGGTTCGGGCCCGCTTCAGCGGCACGCCGAGGACCTGCAGGTTCAGCCCCGAGGAGTAGAGGGTCATGATCGTGTTGGTGACCGATCCGCCCACCACGACCAGCAGGAACGGGATCTGGAACCACACCGGCAGCATGCCCGCGACGGCCTCGACGGGGTCGGTGTCCCCGCCGATCCCGACCCTGGTGGCCGCGGCGATGCCGATGACGCCCAGCACGACCGAGGGCAGCATCGCGCCCAGCCCGGTGGCCAGGGTGATGCCGCGCGCGCGGCTGTCGGCGGGCAGGTAGCGGGTGAAGTCGGCGCAGATGGCGATGTAGGACAGGGCCCCGCCGGAGACGGCGACGACCAGACCCAGGCTCCACGCCCACGGACGGGGCTCCGTCGAGGCGGTGACGGAGAGGTCGGCCTGGGGTAGTACCAGGGCGCCCAGGACGACCGTGCACACGACCAGACCCACACCCAGCCAGCGCTGCATGACCTCGACGGTGGCGTGTCCCCAGACGGCGACACTGGCGGTGCACACGATCATCAGGACCAGGCCGATGACGCGGACCGCCGCGCCGTCGCCCAGCCCGACGGTGTCGGCCAGGACGGTCAGGGCCAGGACCCCGACGACCGTGTTGAGGATGATGTAGCCGATGCTGACGAGCCAGTTGAGCACGGCGACCGGGTAGTTGCCCCACCGGCCGAACGAGGCGCGGGCGACGACCAGGGTGGGCGAGCCGGTGCGGGCGCCGGTGATCGAGGCGGCTCCGACGGCGAAGAAGGCCAGGTTGCCGATGAGGAAGATCGCGGTCGCCTCCCAGAAGGAGAGGCCGAAACCGACCACGAGGGCGCCGTTGATGACGAACGTGAAGGTCAGGTTGGCGCCGAACCACACCCAGAAGAGTTCGCGCGGGCCGCCGTGGCGGTCGCTGTGCGGGATGCGGTCGGCGCCGTGGGTCTCGACCTGGAAGACCTCGTCCGTGGCCACTCCCGTGCTCGGCGGGCGGATGCCGTGGGGGTCGGGCATGTGCACTCCTCGGTTCCTGACTTTAAAATCAATATAACTGATCCTAAAGTCAGGGTGAGCTGCGACACAAGCGGCTGATGGTAAAGAATGGCGCCATGACCTCCAGCGACAGCCGAACCCGCATCCTGGACGCCGCCGTCGAACTCATCGCCAGGGACGGATACGACGGCGTCCGTCTGGCCGAGATCGCCCGGCACGCCAGATCGTCCACGGCCCTGATCCACTACCACTTCGCCACGCGCACCCAGCTGTTGGCCGCGGCCATCACCCACTCGCTGGACCGCGAACACACACGCGTCGCCGACCTGGCCGACGACGTCGGGCGCACCTCACCGCCCGAGCGCGTCGCCGACCTGGTCGACTTCTGGCTGCCACTCACCGCGGACGACGTGCGCGAATGGATGCTGTGGTCGGAACTGGAGGGCCGCGCCGTGCGCTCGACCGACCTGGCCACGGCGCTGACCGGTCTGTACGCCCGGATGCGCGCGCCCTTCGCCGCGGCGGTCCGAGACGGCGTCGCGACGGGGGTCTTCGGTTCCTGCGATCCGGAGGAGGCCGCCACCGCGGCCCACGCGCTGCTGGGCGGACTGGCCGTGCGCCTCCTGGCCCGGGACCCGGGGCTGACCGTCCCGGCGGCGCGCGAACTGGCCGGACGGCACGTGGCGCTGGCCATCGGCTACGCGGACCGCCTGCCCTTCGCCGACCGCGAGGTTCCCGAGTACGTGCCCGACGCCGGCATCGAGCCCGCGCCGCCCCGCCGCAGGGCCACCCGCGCCTGACGGCGCTCAGGAGGCGGTCCGGTGCGGGGCCCGTCGGCGAAGGACCCGGTTCGGGGACGGCCGTCCGTCGGTGCGTCCGCGTAGCGTTGCGGTCATGAACCCTCTCTGGCGGGCGGCGCACGACGAGCGGGCGGCCCTGGCGGCGGACCTGACCGGGCTCGCCGACGAGCAGTGGCGGGTCCCGTCCCTGTGCGCGGGGCTGAGCGTGCGTGAGGTCCTCGCACACATGACCGCGGGCGCCAGCCTGAACCCCGTGCGGTGGATGACGGGTGTGATCCGCTGCCGGTTCGACTTCGACAAGCAGGTGGCGATGCGTCTGGCCGAACACCTGGGCCGGACACCGGAGGAGACCCTGGAGGGGTTTCGCGCGGTCGTCACGAGCACGACCTCGCCGCCGGGGCCGACGGCGGCCTGGCTCGGCGAGGTGGTCGTGCACTCCGAGGACATCCGCCGGCCCCTGGGGATCAGGCGATCCCACCCGATCGACGTCCTCACCCGCGTGGCCGACTACTACCGGGGCACCGACCTGGTGGTCGTCGCCCAAAAGCGCGTCCGCGGACTGCGCCTGGCCGCGACGGACGGACCGTTCGCCGCCGGTGAGGGGCCGCTGGTGTCGGGTCCGACCCTGGCGCTCATCATGGCCATGACCGGGCGCGGGACGTTCTGCGACGACCTCACCGGCGACGGGGTCGGGCTGCTGCGCGAACGCTGCTGACCCCGGTCGGTCGGCGGCCGCTCAGGGCAGGCGGCGCGGGTTGCTCGGCTGACTCTCATGGTGCAGACGGTCGAGCGCGGTCACGAGGTAGGTGTGCTCGCCGCCGCCCGGCACGGTCAGGACCGTCTCCCGGCCGCCCGAGGCGCGCACGGTGGTGACCATCGAGCGCGGGTCCGTCAGGAGGCACGGGTCCGGTCTGTGGCCGTCGTGCCCGTCGAAGGCGTAGACCGCGTAGTAGGCGGGAGCCTGGCCGCGACCGGCGCGGACGGTCAGGCGGACCTCGCCGTCGGTCTCCCCGGCGCCGACCAGCATCGGCCGTCCGGGTGCTTCGCCGCCCCGGCCCGGCGTCACCGGCACGAGGGCCGGACGGGCGTAGTGTTCCCGGGCGAGGACGGCCATGGCGTCGGCCGCGTTGGTGCGCAGCGAGGTGGCGCTGAAGTAGACGTCGCCGTGCACCCCGGAACGCTCCCGGTTCAGCTCCACGTGCCGGGCGAGTTCGCGCGGATCCGACCACGAGCCGTCGTTGCCGACCTTGTAGGCGGCCTGGCCGATGTACAGGTGGGTGCCGGTGCCCGCGGTGACCTCCTCCCACCAGGGGACCAGTACCGCGTAGTCGGCGATCGGCAGCCCGATCTCCCAGTAGACCTGCGGGTTGACGTAGTCGAGCCACCCCTCGCGGACCCATCTGCGGCTGTCGGCGTAGATGGCGTCGTAGGACTGGAACCCCCGGGTGTCGGAGCCGTCCGGGTCGCTGGAGGAGTTGCGCCAGATCCCGAACGGGCTGATGCCGAACCGCACGTGCGGCTTGACGGCGTGCACCGCCTCGCCCATCTCCTGGACCAGGCGGTTGACGTTGTCGCGCCGCCAGTCGCCGACGTCGTCGAACGCGCCGCCGTGCTCAGCGAAGGTGTCCTGGTCCGGGATGGCTTCGCCGGACACCGGATAGGGGTAGAAGTAGTCGTCGAAGTGCACACCGTCCAGGTCGTAGTTCTCGACCGCGTGCGTCATCGCCCGGATCACGAACTCGCGCACCTCGGGAACGCCCGGGTCGTAGTAGAGGCGGCCGCCG
>NZ_ANBC01000815.1 GCF_000341125.1 Nocardiopsis lucentensis DSM 44048
GGGTGGTTCTCGACCAGTCGGTCCGGGTCGTCGTGCATGGCCACGCGGTAGGGGTTGAACCACCCGTGGAACTCCAGGTTGCGGGCGTGGGCCTCCTCGACCGCGAACTCCAGGGGGTCGTAGCCGGGGTCCCGGCCCTGTTCGCCGGTGAGCCACTCCGACCACGGCTCGTACGGGGAGGGCCAGAAGGCGTCGGCGGTGGGGCGGATCTGCACGAACACGGCGTTGAGTCCGTTGGACCGGGCCTCGTCGTAGAGGCCGACGAGTTCCGCCCGCTGCTCCTCGGCGCTGAGCCCCCGCTCGCTGGGCCAGTCGATGTTGACCACGCTCGCGATCCATTCGGCGCGCATCTCGCGCTTGGGCGGAGCGAGCGGATCGGGCGCGCACTCCGTGGGTCCGTGTCGGTGCCCGTACTCCGGATCGGCCGCGGCGGGGGGCGCGTGGAGCGGTAGGGCGGCGAGCGCGGCGGCGAGTGCGCCGCTCAGGAGCGCGGTGTGGGGGCCGCGGATCCGTGCCGCGGTGACCCCGGGGGCGGGTCGGTTCCGTTTCGGTCGCGTCAACGTGGCTCCTTCCGGCTTCCTCCCTGGAAGCTGTGCGTGGGCCAGACACCGAGTGGGATCTCATCGTAGCTTTTCGGACACGTTCGGTGACGAGTCCCGGAGGTTCTGTGGAAAACCTTCACGATCTACGCGGAAAGCGCAAGAGACCTTCGCCCGGGAGGTCGTGGTGCGGCGGGCGGGGCGGCTCAACGCACGGCGTAGTCCCCGAGGGAGCCCTCCATGAGGGTGAAGGCCCGTTCGGCGGAGGCGGCCACGGTCTCGGCGATGCGCGTGTCGTCCCACCCCTGGAGGGTCAGTTCCTGCACCCGGCGGAACAGGATCCGGTCCGCGGCGGCCAGTTGGGCGGCCGCGACGCGGGGGGCGAGGTCGTCGGGGCCGGTTCCGGTCTCGGCCGCCAGCGCCTCGGCGAGCGCGGCCTCGCGTTGGTCGTGCAGGTCGCGCAGTCGGGCCACCAGCGTGGGGCTGTCGGTGACCATGCGGGCGAACTCCGGCCCGGAGAACCCGATCACCGGGTCGTGGCCCCGGATCCCGGCGAGGAGCCCCCGCCGCAGGGAGGCCAGGGCCGACTCCCCCTCCTCGCGCAGTGCGACCAGGAGGGCGAGGCCCCGGACGAACTCCTCCTGACGGTCGAAGGCCATGTCCTCCTTGCGCGCGAAGTAGTTCGTGACCGTCTTCTTGGCGACCCGGGCGGCCGCGGCGATGTCGGCGATCGTCGTCTGCTCGAACCCGTTGGCCATGAACAGCCTGGTGGCGTGGTCGGAGATGAGTCGCCTGGTCTCCTGCTTCTTGGACTCCCGGAGCCCTGTGGGTTCGTTGCTCATGGGGGAATCTTACACTCGACATAAATTTATGTTTGACAGATTATGAGTCCAAGAGTAAGTTTATGTCCGTCGTAAAATTTCCCTCGTCGGGAGGTCCTCCGCTGTCCGCGACCACGCGCCGTCCGTCCCATCCCGACCAGAAGGGCCAGAGCATGACCGAGTTCGACGCCGGAGCAGAGTTCGACCGGCAGACCGCCACCCTGGTCGACCTGGGCTACCCCGCCCGGGCGGGGATGGCCGAGGACGCGTTCCGCGCGCTCCTCGCGCCGCTGCGCGAGGCCGTCCTCGCCCGTGCGGCGGCGATGGCTCCGCCGGCCGAGGGCCGGATCCCGTTCCTGGTGGTGGTCACCAGGGAACTGGTGCCCCTGGAGGAGTCGGTGCCGCTGACCACGCTCGCAGGGAGGACCCGGCCCGGGTTCATCGACCACTCCTACGCCCCGGGGGAGCTGGAGAGGTTCGTCTCGACCGACGACCTGGGCCTGCCCGAGGGGCGGGCGTACGTGGTGTTCGACGTCGACCGGGGAGAGGAGTTCTGCGGCGCCGTCCCGCTGGACGCCCTGACCACCATCGCCGGGCGCGACCGCACCCCTCTCACCATCGAGGAGGGCGTCGCGATCGTGACGCAGTACCCGGAGGCCCTGGCCAAGAACACGTGCTTCTCCCTGGGCGGAACCCGCATGGGCGACCGGCGGGTCCCGGCGCTGTGGATCAGTAAGGTCGCGCCCAAACTCGGGTGGTGCTGGGAGCGCAACCCGCACACCTGGCTGGGCATGGCCTCGGCCGGGTGCCGGGTCGGCTGAGCGCCGGGGCGGCCATGGCGCCCGGGGTCGCCCTCCACGTGTGCGCCGGGTCCGGCGGGCGGCTACCGTGCTTGTCGACCCCGGCGGGACCCGACCGGACCGACGGGGCCTCCCCTTCGACCGACGAGACCCCGGCCCGCGCGCTCCCGAGACCGGGCAGAGAACAGGACACCCGTGAACCACAGCCGAACCCAGGAACTGCGTCTGATCGTGACCGGCGGGGGAACGGGCGGGCACACCTATCCCGCCCTGACGGCCGTCAACACCCTGCGAGAGCGGCTGGAGGCCGAGGGCGGATCCCTGAACGTCCTGTGGGTGGGTGCCGCGGACAGCCTGGAGGCGCGCGTGGCGGCGGCCAACGGGATCGCGTTCGAGTCGGTGGAGGTCGGCAAGATCCGCCGCGCGGCCAACCCGCTGCGGATGCTCTCCAGGGAGAACCTCCGCGACATGGCCAACGTGCCGCGCGGCGTGGTCCAGGCGCGTCGGCTCATCACGGACTTCGCCCCGAACGTCGTGCTGGCCACCGGCGGTTACGTCGCGGTCCCCGTCGGTCTGGGCGCGGCGATGTGCCGTCGTCCGCTGGTGGTCCACGAACAGACCGTGCGCCTCGGTCTGGCGAACAAGGTGCTCGCGCGGCGGGCCGCCCGGGTGGCGGTGTCCTCGCCGTCGAGCACGGAGCTGCTGCCCGACGAGGTGCGCGACCGCGCGGTCATCACGGGTAACCCGGTCCGGCCGGAGGTGTTGCGCGGCCAGGCGGGCCGGGCGGCCGAGGCGCTCGGGTTCGACGGCCACGACCCGTCGCTGCCCACCGTCTACGTGACCGGAGGGGCCCAGGGGTCGGTCCAGATCAACGGGACCGTCCGGGACCTGCTGCCGTGGCTGCTCACCCGCGCCAACGTCGTGCACCAGTGCGGCGCCGCCAACCTGGAGGCCCTGCGCGACGCGTCGCGGGGGCTGGCCCCCGAACTGCGCGGCCGCTACCACGTGACCGACTTCGTCGGCCCGGAGCTGCCCGACCTGCTGGCACTGGCCGACGTGGTGATCTCGCGCAGCGGCGCGGGAACGATCGCGGAGCTGACCGCGCTCGGCAAGGCCGCCGCGCTGATCCCGCTGGCCACCTCCGCGGGTGACGAGCAGCGGCACAACGCCCGCCACCTCCAGGAGTCGGGTGCGGCGGTCGCCCTGCTCGACGAGGTCGACGCCGAGCGGCTCCGGCAGGCGGT
>NZ_ANBC01000816.1 GCF_000341125.1 Nocardiopsis lucentensis DSM 44048
CGACAGCGCCCGCGAGCTCGGCCGTCCGGACGCCGCCGACCGGTTGGTGGACGTGGTTCTGGCCGCCGCCCGCGCCTGACCCCCGAGGCCGTGCTCCCGCGTCGGCGCGCGGCCCCCGCCCTCTACGGCGCCCCGGTGGACGGGAGGCGTCCACCGGGGCGCCGGACGCCCGCCTTGCATGATCATTCATTTTCACGCATACTTATTGCCATGTCCAAGGTACTCACCTCTCTCCCTGTCGGTGAACGGGTCGGGATCGCCTTCTCCGGCGGCCTCGACACCTCGGTGGCGGTCGCGTGGATGCGCGAGAAGGGCGCCGTCCCGTGCGCCTACACCGCCGACATCGGCCAGTACGACGAACCCGACATCGCCTCGGTGCCGGGGCGTGCCGCCGACTACGGGGCGGAGGTCGCCCGCCTGGTCGACGGCCGAGCCGCCCTGGTGGAGGAGGGGCTCGCGGCCCTGGCCTGCGGGGCGTTCCACATCCGGTCCGGTGGCCGCGTCTACTTCAACACCACGCCGCTCGGGCGGGCGGTCACGGGCACCCTGCTGGTGCGCGCCATGCTCGAGGACGGCGTGCAGATCTGGGGCGACGGCTCCACGTTCAAGGGCAACGACATCGAGCGGTTCTACCGCTACGGCCTGCTCGCCAACCCCGCCCTGCGTATCTACAAGCCCTGGCTGGACGCCGACTTCGTCAACGAGCTCGGCGGCCGCAAGGAGATGTCCGAGTGGCTGACCGAGCGCGGTCTGCCCTACCGGGACAGCACGGAGAAGGCCTACTCCACCGACGCCAACATCTGGGGCGCCACGCACGAGGCCAAGTCCCTCGAACACCTCGACACCGGCGTCGAGATCGTCGACCCGATCATGGGCGTGCGGTTCTGGGACCCCGAGGTCGAGATCCCCGCCGAGGACGTCACCATCGGCTTCGAGCAGGGGCGTCCGGTGAGCATCAACGGCAAGGGCTTCCCCTCCGCCGTCGACCTGGTGCTCGAGGCCAACGCCGTCGGCGGGCGCCACGGCCTGGGCATGTCCGACCAGATCGAGAACCGCATCATCGAGGCCAAGAGCCGCGGCATCTACGAGGCCCCGGGCATGGCGCTCCTGCACGCGGCCTACGAGCGGCTGGTCAACGCGATCCACAACGAGGACACCATCGCCGCCTACCACAACGAGGGGCGCCGGCTCGGCCGACTCATGTACGAGGGCCGCTGGCTGGAGCCGCAGGCCCTCATGCTGCGCGAGTCGCTGCAGCGCTGGGTGGGCACCGCGATCACCGGCGAGGTGACCCTGCGGCTGCGGCGGGGCGAGGACTACTCGATCCTCGACACCAACGGCCCCGCGTTCAGCTACCACCCGGACAAGCTGTCCATGGAGCGCACGGAGGACTCCGCGTTCGGCCCGGTCGACCGGATCGGCCAGCTGACCATGCGCAACCTCGACATCGCCGACTCCCGCGCCAAGCTGGAGGAGTACGCCAGCATCGGCATGGTCGGCGAGGGCGCCCACCCGACGAGCATCGGCGCGGCCCAGGCCGCCTCGACCGGCCTGATCGGCGCGATGCCCGAGGGCGGCGCCGAGACGATCGCCTCCCGCGGCGAGGGCTCCGGCGCCGGCGACCTGCTCGACCACGCCGCCATCGAGTCCGGCAACGACTGAGCCTCCGCCGGTCCGCCGTCGCGGTCCGCCCAGCCCGGAAGCCTCCGGGAGGGGCGGACCGCGACGGCGTCACGGGGCTCCGGACCTCTGCGGGGTCCTGACGTCGCCGACCTCCCGCGGCGCGTGCCCACCGGCCGCGTACCGGCTGGTCCGGATGAAGGCCACGCAGAGCGTCGTGAAGACGGCGAGCGTCGTCAGGCTGAGCGCCGTCAGCAGGGGGGTGAAGGGCACGAACAGCAGCGTGCTCGCCAACTCGCTCCCGATCAGCGCGAAGAGGATCACCCGGATCGTGAACGGCCTGAGCCGCGTACAGATCCACGCGCCCAGCGGCGCACCGACCGCGACGACGGGCGAGGCCGCCACCCAGTAGTCGACCACGGCCCCGGTGAAGTCCCCGATGACGAACACGTGTGTGGCGAACGCGGCGAGCGAGACCACGGTCATCATGATCACGGTCGTGGGTGTGCTCACCTTCTCCGAGACACGGAACAGCAGCACCAGGAGGAGGAACATCACACAGTTCTCGCCCACGCCCGCCACACCGCTGAGCAACCCGCCCGCGAACCCGGTACCGATGACCAGGGCCCGTTCCCGGGCGGTCCACTCGGGGATGGTCGGATTGCGCCGGTATCCGCGTTGGAACAACTGGAGCAGGAGCGCGACGGCGAGTGCCACGAGCAGCATCGTGAACAGCACACGGACCATCGGAAGCGGTACCAGGGGCGCCAGGTACACGGCGCTGACGAACACGCCGACCACGCCCGCGGCCGAACCGTAGACCACCACGCGTCTCTCGATGGGCACGCGGCACGCCAGGATGGAGATCGACGCCGCGGTCATGCCGACCGACTGGATCGCGAACGTGAAGACGCGGGCCTCGTCGGCGGGCACGTGGAGCAGTTTGGTCATGACGGGGAAGGAGACCGCGCCGCCGCCCTCACTGGTCCCACCGCCGATGAGCGAGCCGAACACCATCGTGAGTGCCACCGGCCAGTTGGCCTGGAGGATGTCGAGGAACCGCGGTCCCCACACGAGCGCCCACACCAGCCACACGCAGCCGGCCAGCGCGGAGTTGACGACGACGACCTTCGGAATTCTCGTTCTCGGCGGATTCCCTGGGGTGCGCATAGACCGTTCTCACCATTCCTGGGGATTCGTGGTCGCGATCCGTCGGTGTGACGTCCACACGTGGCGCGGGCCCTTCCCGGCCGCCGTGCGGGCGGTACGGACGCGTCTCGTTCGGCGGGCGGGGCAAGGCGCTGGCGACTCTACCGGCGCGTTCCGGCGCCCCGAGTCTCCTTACGTGCGCGGGTCCGCGCCGGGTCGGGTCAGGTGGTCGCGTACAGCGCGAGCCCGAAGACTCCGGCCACCCACGTCCACAGCAGGCAGAACCCCACGTGGGCGAGGGTGCGCAGCGGGTCGCCCCGCCACAGGGCCGGAGAGAAGTAGGCGAACTGGAACACCCAGCGCAGGGACCAGAACACGGTCTCCGCCGTGAGCAGGGCGCGCGCCAGGGGGCCGCCGGTCAGCAGTTCCGGAGCCAGCAGCAGTGGCAGCGAGCCCAGGAGCACGCAGGTCACACCGATGAAGAAGAAGTGCGCACCCGCCACCTGCCTGGGCAGCGCCGCCATGCGCGCCACCTGGTCGGGCCAGCCGATCAGCCGGGGCAGCACCAGGTGGAACGCGCCGAGCGTCACCAGCACCGCACCCACCAGGTGCACCTGACCCTGGACCGAGAACACCCAGGAGGTCACCGCTCCGGCCCCACCAGCACGAACACCGTGACCAACCCGCCCATGCGCCGTTCGTGGGCCAGGCGGAGCCCGGCGCCGCGCGCGGTCCGCAGCCAGCGCGCACGCGGCATGAAGTGCTCGGCGCCCGGACCGTAGGCGGCGATGTTGGCCGCGTCACGGCAGTGCTCGACCAGGACCAGCGCGCCTCCCGGTCGCAGGATGCGCGCCACTTCGCCGAACGCCGCCTCCCGGTCATCGGCGGCGCGCAGTTCGTGCAGCGCGAACGGGGCGATGACCGTGTCCACGGAGGCGTCCGGGGCGGGCAGCGCGTCCGCTGAGCACGCCACCGACTCCGGCCTCGGCGCAACCCTGCGGCGCGCCCGCCGCAGTGACGACTCCACGACGGGCAGCGCGTCGTACAGGTCGGCGACGGTCTGCTCACACCCGGGGTGCAGGGCGCCGATCACCGCGCTCGCCTCGTCCAGGCCGGACGAGATCACCAGGTGTCTGCCCGGACGGGGCGGCCGACCGGCCCGGACCAGGGCCGGGGAGAGCCATTCCCAGCCGTGTAGCGGCGACCGGTCGTAGACGACGTGGGAGGCCACCAGGGAGGCGGCGGTCCACCAGGACGCGGCGGCCCCGGCCGTCCACGCCACCGCGCGGACGATCCCGCGCGACCGCCGGGCGACCAGCGCTGCGCCGACGGTCACCGCACCGCCCGCCAGGTACAGCGGCCAGTTGTAGGCGATCACGTGCCGTGCCCCGGACGGGCGTCGTCGGTGGCCCCCGGGCGCCTGACCGTTCATCCCCGCCTCCCCGCCGGAGTCACCAGTCGGCCCCGGTGCCAGCCGTAGTCGACGTCGGCCACGTGGAAGGCGTTGGCGAGGACGGGTCGGGTCCCCTCGAAGGGCCCGTGGCGGAAGAAGGTCACCCGTTCCACGTCCACCGCCACCGGGCGCGGCTCCCAGTGCGTCCGGAACGCCTTGACCACCAGCACGTCACCGCCGCGTCCGTCGTGCTCGAACGTGTGGGGCAGGGGCCCGGCGAAGCGCCGGGCGTCCCGCTCCGTCGCGAAGGGGGAGCCTTCGGGCAGCGGGGCGGCGGCCCCGTCCAGGGCGGCGCTGACGCGCAGGTCGGCCCGCCCGTCGGCGGACCGCACCGCGACCTCCAGCCGGTCACCGGTCCTGCGCGTCCCGAGCACGGCGCGTTCGTACCGGTAGCGGGTGAGCAGTGAGCCCGCGGCGGCCAGTGCCCGGCTCGACGTCTGACTTCGCAGGATGCGCAGGCCCCTGAGGGTGCGGGGACCTCCCCCGGTCCTCGCCCGCTCCACCGACAGCCGCGCGAAGACCCGGTAACCGGTCATCACCTGGCGCGCGCCCGCCCACGGGGGGAGAAAGGCCGGACGCAGGCCCCGGAGCGCCACGGCGGCGACCGCCGCGAAGCCGTACTCGGCTCCGTCCGGCGCACGGTAGGTGTCCAACTCCAGGCCGGGGGCGAGCAAAGGGCGCAGGACGCGCGGCGGGAAGGCGTAGGTGAGCACCAGCGAGTCGGTGAAGTGCGCGCGCATGGGCAGGGGGTGTTCCCGGATCCTCAAGCCGTTCCTCCGATGGTCGTGACGTACAGGCTCCCCCACAGAGGGCAGCGTTCCTCCTCCGCGCGGACCGCGGCCGCGCCTCCCGCCGCCCCCACACTGCGCAGGACGGCGGTCCCGCCCGGTCGCACCGCACGCTCGACCGCGGCGCGCAGCCGTCGGCGGTAGGCGGGGCCGGGGCCGTCCAGCACGTTGGACAGGGTCACCGCGTCGTAGCTTTCCGCCGGGACCGACTCCAGGTGCTCGGCGACCTCACCGAGCACGAACCGCACCCGGCCCGCGAGGTCCGTGCCGCCCGGCCGCGGGTCCGGTGCTCGTCCGGCCAGCAGTCCCGCCAGAAGGGGGTTGTCCGCGTTCGGGTGGCGCGCGACGACGCGGGCGATGCGGGTGCGCAACTCGGCGTCGAAACGGGCCGGGACCACGTGGCGGAATCCCGGGGCCAGGGCCGCGGCGAGCGCTCCGGCCGGTCGGAGGGCCGCTCCCATGAGCAGGCGCAATCCGGGGCGGTCGAGCCGGGTGCGCCACCACAGGGACTGGACCCGCGGATCGTCCAGGTCGAGGAAGGCGCGCAGCGGGCCGGGGCGCCACCGCGGAAGCGCGGCTGCGGCGCCCCGCCGGGCCGCGGCCAGCATGAGCTCGGCGCTGCCCAGGGCCGTCGGCGCGCCCTCCTCGACGCGGGCGCGGGCGTAGGCGAGCTGCACGGGGTTGACGTCGACCGCGGTCACGTCATACCCCGCGCGGGCCAGCGCGGCGGCGGTGTCCCCGGCCGAGGCCACGCACAGCACGCGCGCGGGGGCGGCGGGGAAGGCGCGTTCCTCCACGCGCGGGTCCTCGTACATGCGGCCGAACAGCAGGCGGGGGCCGTGCCCGGGCAGGGCGAGGACGCGCCCGGCGGACCAGGGGGTGGGGGTCATGACCGGGCCTCGGCATGCCGCGCCGCGACGACCCAGGCCAGCGCGACGATCGCCAGGTTGGCGGTCAGCATCCGCCCGGGCTCGTCGATGGTCGCGGGGGAGAAGAGCAGCCCGCCGAGGTTGAACACCCCGATGAGCGCCGTCTGTACGGCCGCCGCCGCGTACGGCAGGCGCCCGGACAGGACCCACAGCCCGATGGCGGCCTCCGCCAGTCCGATCCCCACCAAGAGGGGGGTGACCAGGGGTTCGGGCAGCAGCGGCAGGTCGGCGATGATCGCCCGGTGGTCGGCGCGTCCCGGCCAGACCTTGCACCACAGCCCCTCGTAGAACCAGACCAGGGACAGGGCGGCGGCCGGGGCGAGGGTGCGTGTCGTCCGTGGGGGAGGGGGCATGCGGTCATGAAACCACCTACGTCGCGGCCGCCGTGTCCGGGGTGGGCGGACGGGAGCGCGAGGTCTTCGTCGCGCAGCGGATGACCGACCTCGCCGCGCTTTCGCCGGCGGGGTTCCGGACGGGGTTGGGGCCCGTCAACGCGAGCGCCGGCCCGGCCCGGACCGGCGGTGGTGCGGCCGATCCAGATCAGGGCCACCACATTATTTGACTTACTCCAGAAAACGAGCCAGACTGTCGAGCATGCCAACCCCTTCGGATTTCGAGCGAATGCTGCGCGAGTCCGCTCTGCGGGTGACGGGCCCTCGGCTGGCCGTGCTCTCGGCCGTGCACGACAACCCGCACGCGGACACCGAGTCGATCATCGGCGTCGTGCGCGGGAACCTCGGCGCGGTGTCCGACCAGGCCGTCTACGACGTGCTCAAAGCACTGACCAGCGTGGGCCTGGTGCGCCGCATCCAGCCGCAGGGCTCCGTGGCCCGTTACGAGACCCGGGTCGGGGACAACCATCACCACATCGTGTGCCGGTCATGCGGTGCCATAGCCGACGTCGACTGCGCCGTCGGCCACGCACCGTGCCTGACCGCCTCCGACGACCACGGTTTCTCGGTCGACGAGGCCGAGGTCGTCTACTGGGGTCTGTGCCCCGACTGCTCGAGCACACACGGTTCGTGAATCATCCTGTTCGCTTCCTCCCAACGCTGGAAGGATCTCCATGTCCGAAAACCACGAAGCCGCAGCAACGGGTGGCTGTCCGGTCGCGCACGGTCGGGCCCCGCACCCGACCGAGGGCGGCGGCAACCGAGGCTGGTGGCCCAACCAGCTCAACCTGAAGATCCTGGCGAAGAACCCGGCCGTGGCGAACCCGCTCGGCGAGGGGTTCGACTACGCCGAGGCGTTCAAGGCGCTGGACCTGGAGGCCGTGAAGGCCGACATCGCCGAGGTCCTGACCACCTCCCAGGACTGGTGGCCGGCCGACTTCGGGCACTACGGCCCGCTCATCATCCGCATGGCGTGGCACAGCGCGGGCACCTACCGCTCGCACGACGGCCGTGGCGGCGGCAGCGCCGGTCAGCAGCGCTTCGCGCCGCTGAACAGCTGGCCGGACAACGTCAACCTGGACAAGGCCCGCCGCCTGCTCTGGCCCGTCAAGAAGAAGTACGGCCAGAACATCTCCTGGGCCGACCTCATGATCCTCGCGGGCAACGTCGCGCTCGAGTCGATGGGCTTCGAGACCTTCGGCTTCGGCGGGGGGC
>NZ_ANBC01000817.1 GCF_000341125.1 Nocardiopsis lucentensis DSM 44048
CTGGGAGCCCGACGAGGACGTCTACTGGGGCCCCGAGACCACGTGGCTCGACGACCAGCGCTACACCGGCGACCGCGACCTGGAGAAGCCGCTGGCCGCCGTCCAGATGGGTCTGATCTACGTCAACCCGGAGGGCCCGAACGGCAACCCGGACCCGCTGCTCGCCGCCCGCGACATCCGCGAGACCTTCGGCCGCATGGGGATGAACGACGAGGAGACCGTCGCCCTCATCGCCGGTGGCCACACCTTCGGCAAGACGCACGGCGCCGCCCCGGACGACAACCTCGAGGCCGACCCCGAGGCCGCCGGCCTGGAGATGCAGGGCCTGGGGTGGAAGAACAACCACGGCACCGGCAAGGGCAACGACACGATCACCTCGGGTCTCGAGGTCACGTGGACGACCACGCCCGCGCAGTGGAGCCACGGGTTCTTCAAGAACCTCTTCGAGTTCGAGTACGAGCTCACCAAGAGCCCGGCCGGCGCCAACCAGTGGGTCGCCAAGGACGCCGAGGAGATCATCCCCGACGCCCACGAGGCCGGCAGGAAGCACAAGCCGACGATGCTCACGACGGACCTGTCGCTGCGCGTCGACCCGGTGTACGAGGAGATCTCGCGCCGCTTCTACGAGAACCCCGACCAGTTCGCGGACGCGTTCGCCCGCGCCTGGTTCAAGCTGACCCACCGCGACATGGGCCCGAAGGTGCGCTACCTCGGCTCGGAGGTCCCGGAGGAGACGCTCATCTGGCAGGACCCGCTGCCCGCGCTCGAGGGCGAGGTCATCGGCGAGGCGGAGATCGCCGAGCTGAAGGCGAAGGTCGCCGAGTCCGGTCTGACGATCGCCCAGCTCGTGTCCACGGCGTGGGCCTCGGCGTCGACCTACCGCGACAGCGACAAGCGCGGTGGCGCCAACGGCGCGCGTGTCCGCCTGGCGCCGCAGATCGACTGGAAGGTCAACAACCCGACCGAGCTGCGCGAGGTGCTGGGCACGCTCGAGGGTCTCGCCAAGGAGTTCAACGCCTCCTCGGCCAAGAAGGTCTCGCTCGCGGACCTGATCGTGCTCGCCGGCGGTGTCGGTGTCGAGCAGGCCGCCAAGGCCGCCGGCCAGGACGTCGTCGTGCCCTTCACCCCGGGCCGCGTGGACGCCACGGAGGAGGAGACGGACGCCGGATCGTTCGCCTTCCTCGAGCCGGTCGCCGACGGCTTCCGCAACTACTACGGCGAGGGCAACCGCCTTCCGGCCGAGTACCTGCTGCTCGACAAGGCCAACCTGCTCGGCGTGAGCGCGCCCGAGATGACCGTCCTGGTGGGTGGCCTGCGCGTGCTGGGCGCCAACTACGACAACTCCGACCTGGGCGTCCTCACCGACAAGCCGGGCACGCTGACGAACGACTTCTTCGTCAACCTGCTCGACCTGGGCACCGACTGGCGTCCGACCGGTGAGACCTCCGAGACGTCGCAGACGTTCGAGGCCACGGACGAGTCCGGTGCGGTGAAGTGGACCGGCAGCCGTGTCGACCTGGTGTTCGGCTCCAACTCCGAGCTGCGCGCCCTGGCCGAGGTGTACGCCTCCGACGACGCGAAGGAGAAGTTCGTGACGGACTTCGTCGCGGCGTGGAACAAGGTGATGAACGCGGACCGGTTCGACCTGGTCTGATCCTCACCCCGGGGCGCCGACCCCGGACGGGGAGCCGGTTCGGCCGTCATGGCCGGGCCGGCTCCCGGCGTTCGCGGGACCGGGGCCGGGGCGCTCGCCAGCCGGACCCGCCCCGGGGGTCACGGCGTCAGGTCCAGGGCCTGGGAGAGCGCTGCGGTGACGGGGGCGGCGTGGTCGGGCAGGTGCCGTTCGGCCCAGGCCGCGGCCAGCCGGTGGAAGTCGTCCAGGTCCCGTTCCACCCCGGCGAGCAGCGCCCGGAGCCCCGCCGCGGTCAGCTCGATCACCGGGCTGTCGTCCCGCTCGGTGTCGACGGTCAGCCGGACCCGGTCGCCCACGTGTTCGGCGAGCGGCCAGGGATCGTGGCCGAGGTAGAGGGGTACGCGGTCGTCGAGGAGCCCGTACCACTCCCGCCACTCCTCCAGTCCGGTGCAGCATCCGGGAACCAGAGTGGTGCCGCTCACGGTGTCGGTGACCCGCAGCCCCCCGGCCGCGAAGAGCTCGTCCATGGTGAGCAGGCCGTGGAGGAAGCCGTCGAGCGGTTCGTCCGGGCGGGACGGACGGTCCTCGCCGGGGTCGACGTCGTTGTGGGCGGCGACACTCATCACGGCCGTGCCGATCCCGGCCGGGCCGAGCGCGCCGTCGAGGGCCAGGAAGCCGTACGGCGCGGAGCCGTCGACGGGCCACAGGGTGAAACCGTCGGACGGACGGACCTCCAGTACGGGCTGCATGACGATCATGTGCCGATCCTGGCGCACGCGCCGGGAGCCGGTCCACAGGATTCCGTCCCGGGGGAAACCCTCCCCGCTCCCACCGCGTCCTAGAACACGGCGCCGGTCCCCCATTCCTTCGCCTACCGGTCCACCCCCTTCCCCGGCGCCCGGGGCGGCGGAACCGAGGAGAGAGACACCGTGATCTTCAAACGCATGCTCGCCAGTGTCGGCATCGGCGGCGCCACCGTGGAGACCGCCCTGGACGAGGAGACCGTCACCCCGGGCGGCACCGTCACCGGCACGATCAAGGTCACCGGTGGCAACGTCGCCCAGACGGTCGAGGGCATCAGCGTCGGTCTGCGTGCCACCGTGGAGAAGGAGTACGAGTACGAGGACTCCGAGGGCGAGGAGCAGTCGGGCGAGTACACCATCGACGTGGTCGTCGCCGAGCAGGTCGTCAGCGACGAGGAGTTCGAGCTGGAGCCCGAGCAGGAGTTCGAGGTCGCCTTCGAGCTGACCATCCCCATGGAGGCGCCGATCACCGCTGTGGAGGGCCACCACCTCCTGGAGGGGGTGGGGCTCAACACCCGTCTGCACGTGGACAACGCCCTGGACCGCAAGGACGTGGACCCGCTGCTCATCGAGCCGCTCCCGGCCCAGGTCGCGGTCCTGTCGGCACTGCACGCGCTGGGCTTCGAGCTGAGGAGCGTCGACCTGGAGAAGGCCGAGATCCCCGACACCCGCCAGAAGCTGCCCTTCTACCAGGAGTTCGAGTACGTCGGCGGCGGACAGTACGAGGGCTTGGAGTCTCTGGAACTGACCTTCCTCACCGACGAGGAGGGGATGGACGTGGTGCTGGAGCTGGACAAGAAGCCCGGCATCCTGTTCAGCGAGGGCGGCGACACGCTCCTGCGCCTGAGCGTCGAGCACGACTCCACCGACCCCGAGGAGATCGCGGGCACGCTGCACGAGTGGATCCACGCGATCGCCGGTGAGCGCAGCCTGCTCTGACCGCAGCGGGCACGACCGGGGCCCTGACCGGGCGGGCCCCGGTCCGGTTCGCCGACGAGGCGGAGCCGGAGGCCGTCGTCTCGAACGGGCGGCCCGGCTCGGTCGTGGGCGACGCGGAGGTGCCGTTCGTCGACTCGAACCCGCGCGGTGAGGTCGACGCGTTCATGGCGGCCCTCCAGGACATGCGGGAGGAGTGACGCCCCGCTAGGATCGCGGGTGTGCGCCACGACCCTCCCGGACCGGCCCTGGCCGCGTCGGCCGCCCTGCTGGACCGGTCCCTCACGCAGATCGCCGACGCCGCCCGCGACACGCGCGCGTTCGACCGGGGGACCGTCAGGGCCGCGGCCGACGTGTGGGACAACAACACCTTCCCCCTGTTCCGGGCGGCGACGGGCCGGTCAGGGAACGAGCGGGAACGGCGCGCCCGGGCGGCACTGGAGTGGATGGCGCAGCTGGGTCCCGAGCGCCGTGCCTGGATGGTGGAGCAGGGCGCTGCCGCCGGACACCGAATCGACGCGCTGCTCGGCCCCGAACACCCGCCGGACTCCGGCCGCCGGGTCGGCGCGCCGTTCCCGCTCCGCCGGTCCAAGAGACACATCAACGCTCCGCCGTCGCGGGGGAACCTGGCGGGTTCCACCCGGGGAGCGGCGGTCTTCGTGGCCCGGGCCATGATCCGGATGCGCTCGTCCCGCCATCCCCGGGAGGCCGCGGGGTTTCCCCTGGGGGCGTGCTGCCGTGCCCTCGACGGGGCGGGACAGGACATCCTGTCGGCGGGCGCACTCCCGCGACGGCTGAGGGAGGCCGCCTTCCGCTCCCTGGTGGCCGAGTGGCTGCGGCGCGGCGGGGCGGACCTGGAACCCCACTGGAAACAGCTCCTCCAAGGTGTTCCGGACGCCGGGGAGCTGGTCCGCGGGGTGCGCGGAGAGCCGTGAGGGGACGCCGTGGCGGCCGTCCGCGGCCGCGACGCGTTCAGGGGCTCCCGTTCGGGCCGTCCCCGTTCTCCGCCAGGAAGGCGTCGGTCTCCTCCCCGGTGGGGCAGGTGGCCGGGCCGCGACGGGTCACGGACAGGGCGGAGGCCGCGTTGGCCCG
>NZ_ANBC01000818.1 GCF_000341125.1 Nocardiopsis lucentensis DSM 44048
ACCACCACGCCGCCGGGGCGCACCCGGTCGGCGAGGAGCGCGGCGGCCTCCTCGGGGCCGGCGCCCTCGGTCATGGTCGCGGCCTCGGCGGCGCTGAGGCTGAGCAGGTCGACCCGGTCCAGGGCCAGGTCCAGGGACCGCTCGGGCAGGTCGCCCACGACCGGCGCGGGGTCGAGGACCAGCCGCACCCCGTCCGGCAGGCCGCCGACCCAGGCGAGGAGTTCGTCGGCGCGCGGTCCGGGGAGCAGGGAGTACCCCACGGTGTAGACGAAGTCGCCCGGCCCGGGCCGCAGCGTGCGCAACTCGGTCAGGGACAGGTCGGTCTCGGCGCCCAGCCGCGTGACGAAGGTCCGTTCGGCGTCGCCGTCGACCAGGGCCACGCAGAAGCCGGTGTCCGCGTCCGGACGCGGGGGGTGCGCCGCCTCCACCCCCTCCGAACGCAGCGCGGCACGGGCCACGTCCCCGTTCGGTCCGCTTCCGTGCGCTCCCGCGTAGACCACCTCCATCCCCGCGCGCGCTGCGGCGGCGATGACGTTGAAGCCGCCTCCGGCCAGGGTGCGCGCGGAGGACGCCAGGACGCCCTCCCCGGCCCGGGGAAGGGCGTCGACCGTCATCACGACGTCGACGATCACCGGTCCCACGTGCAGAAGGCGTCCGGTCATGGTGGGGTTCCCTCGGCTCCGCATTCCTTCCCTACGGTCGTGGATCGCGTGCTACCGGGTCGGCGGCCTCACACCTGGCGAGCCAGCTGAGGTACCAGTCCGCGAAACCGACCCTCGCGCCCGGCGTGCCCAGGGGGCGGAACCCGTCGTCCGAGAAGCCGTCGACCCACATACTGCCACGTTCGGGACCCGTCACGACGAGCCAGTGGCAGTGGCCGCAGCCCGCGTGGTTCAGGCACAGCGCACCGGAGGCGAACCAGTCGAAGAGGTCGTCG
Organism: Nocardiopsis lucentensis DSM 44048; assembly: GCF_000341125.1. GTDB lineage: Bacteria > Actinomycetota > Actinomycetes > Streptosporangiales > Streptosporangiaceae > Nocardiopsis > Nocardiopsis lucentensis. Next base: position 938 of record NZ_ANBC01000818.1, read on the forward strand.
TCGGCGTCCCGCCACACGCGGTACGCGGTGTCGAAGGCCTCCTGGGTCCCGAAACCGGACCGCGCCGGTTCCCGGACCTCGTGCGCGGCCAGGTGCCGCGACCGTTCCCCCGCCGTCGGGAAGGCGACCCTCAGGGAGTCGTGCCGCATGTCGCCACCCGGGTCGGTCCACTCCCATCCCGTGTCCGTCCGGTGCAGGGTGCTGAGACCGTACTGCGGCCCCGCGCCGCCGGCGCCGACCTCGAGGAGGAAGCCGCGGTAGTCGGCGGGCAGCGAGACGCCCCACCGCGCCTCCGCCGCGGCGACCTCCGACTCCGCCAGCGGTGCGGTGAGCCGGAATCGGTGCCCGGCTGTCCCGTGCCGGCCCCAGGCCCCGAGGACGTCGCGCGGCCGGTCCGCGCGGGCCAGGGCCTCGACCCGCTCCCGGACACCGTTCCAGATCGTCGTTCCCATGGGCCGAAGCGTAGACCGGCGGGGGAACCGTCCGGCCGTCGGCGTGCGGTCACAAGCTCTCGCGCCGCTGCCGCAGTCCGTCGAGGATCAGGTCGAGTCCGATGTCGAACTCCTCGGAGTAGGCGTAGCCGGGTTTCAGGGCGCGGTCGACGATCATCTCGCTGAGGTGGGGGAACTCGTCGCGGGGGAGCTGCTCCAGCATCGAGCCCGCCACGTCCTCGAGGCCGCCGGACGAGGCGAAGGGCAGGCTGAGCTCCTGGAGCGTGAACCCGTAGACGTAGCTGTCCAGCAGCGAGAGGGCGTGCGCCGCACCGGCGACCGAGAAGCCGCCCGCCCGCAGGCAGCCGATGACCGCGTCGTGGTGGCGCAGGGTCGCGTGGCCGGGGTTGGTCCGTGAGTCCATCAGGTTGATCGCCCACGGGTGGCGGGTCAGCGCGCCGCGCATAGAGGAGGCGCGCCGCAGCATCGCGGTCCGCCACTCGACGCCCTCCGGCGGGAGTTCGATCTCGGCGAAGACGAGGTCGACCATGCCGTCGAGGATCGCCTCCTTGTTGCGGAAGTGGTGGTACAGCGACATGGCCTCGACGCCGAGCCGTTTGGCGAGGCCACGCATGCTCGGCGCGCCGGTGCCGGACTCGTCCGCCAGCGCGACCGCCGTGCGGATCACCGCCTCCTTGCTGAGCGGGTCGCGGCGGGGTGTGTCGGCGGGCTCGGTCGTCACGGGGTTCTCCTGTCCGGTCTACGTCGGCTCTTGACAACCTTACACTGCAAGGCTATACCTTACGGCGTAAGTCGAATTGTGGAGCGAGGAGAGGGCCGTGGAAGCGATCAGTCGGGACGGAACCGGGAAACCGGGCGAGGGGAAGAGGATGTGCGTCGTCGGCGCCTCCGGGAAGCTCGGGCGCCACATGGTGCGGCAGGCGTTGGACCTCGGGTACGAGGTCGTGGGGGTCTGCCGTGAGCAGAGCGTGGGCAAGCTCGCCGAGTTCGAGGGGCGGATCACGGTGATCCCCGGGATGACCGACGACCGCGCGGTCGTCGCACGGGCGGTCAACGGGTGCGACGCCGTGCTCACGGTGCTGGTGCCGTGGGGGGTGAACCACTACGCCTCCGGAACCGCCCAGGCCGTGCTCGACCACGCGCGCCCGGACGCCCGGCTGGTCTTCTCCTGCGGCTGGCACATCACCCGTGACGGCAAGGACGTCTACAGCCGCGGGTTCAAGGTGTACGCGGCCGTGTTCGGGAAGCTGGCCAAACTCGCGCGCGTCGTCGACGTGGACGACCAGGTGGAGGCGTGCAGGCGGATCTTCGCTAGTGACACGCGGTGGACGGTCGTGCGCGGCAGCGACCTGGAGGAGGGCGAGAGCCAGGGCCTGCCGGTGTGGAGCCGGCACGTGGGCGACCCCGTCCTCGCGAGCAACATGACCCGTCGCGTGGACTACGCCCGCTTCATGATCGAGGCGGTGGACGACGACGACCTCGTGCACGAGGCCCCGGCCATCGTCGGCCGGCTGACCCCGTCGGCCCTCGCCCACGCCGGCGGTGCGGCGTGAGCGCCCGGGGGCCGGTCGGCCGACTCCGCGCACCGGCGGAGGACCACCCCGGGCCCGGACCGAGGGCGCTCGCGCGGATCGCGGGCCTGCTGTACCTGCTCGTCGCCGCGTTCACCATCTTCGCCGGAGTGGTGAACACGCGGATCGTCGCGTCGGGGGACGCCGGGGCCACCGCGGACAACATCGACGCCTCGGCCACCCTGTTCCGCGTCGGCCTCGTCAGCGAACTGGTGGGGGCCACGGCCTTCCTGATGACGGCCATGACCCTGTACCTGCTGCTCAGGCACGTCAACCAGCTGGTCGCCGCCGCGATGGTCACCGTCGTCGCGGTCAGCGTCGCGATGCAGAGCCTGAACCTGCTCAACCAGAACACGGCGCTGACGGTCGCCACCGACCAGGACTACGCCGACGCCCTCGGCCCGGCGGCCGCCGACCAGCTCGCCCTGCTGTTCGCCGGCATGCAGCACGACGGGTACCTCATCGCCCAGACGTACTTCGGACTCTGGCTGCTGCCCCTGGGCTACCTGGTCCTCAGGTCGGGCTACTTCCCCAAGGCGCTCGGCGTCCTGCTGGTGGTCGGATGCTGCGGCCACCTCACGGACGTGTTCGCGCGCCTCCTCGCCCCCGAGTTCGGCGCGAGCATCTCGGCGTTCGCCATGACCCCCGCGGCGGTCGCGGAGATCTCGTTCATCCTGTGGCTGTTGATCAGGGCCGTACCGCACCCCGACACACGGCCGCTCGCCGCGGCCCGTTCCGGTACCTGAACGTCGCGGGGCGCTCCCTTCCGGGGCATCCCCCCGGGAGTGGGGCGCCCTCCGTTCCGCCCCGCGCGACCGCCGCGGCCGCGCTTCCGGACGCCCCGGAGGACAGTGTGACAAGCGCCCTTGGGTACAACATCATGGTGACTCCGTGCCGCGCGCTCGGCGGTCCGCGGCGCATGGTCCCCCCGACCTGAGGAGGAGCGCTGGAAGAGCCCATCACCGATGGGCGCAGGCTCAAGGGCCTGCGCCGTCGGCACGCGATCATCGAAGCGACCCTGCGCGTGATCGAGCGTGACGGGGTGGCGGGCGTCAGCCATCGGATCGTCTCCCAGGAGGCCGGGCTGCCGACTTCGGCCACGACGTACTACTTCGCGAGCCTGAGCGATCTGCTCACCGCCGCTCTGACCAGCGTCATGGAAGAGGACTCCGAACGGATGCGACGGCTGTCCGGGGGCGGTGACCGCCGACGTGACCTCGCCGTCCTCCTGTCCGAGGTGGTCGAGGAACCCGGGCGGCTGCTCGCCGAGTACGAGCTGTTCCTCCTCGCGGCCCGGCGCCCGCACCTGCGCGACGCGACGGACGGGTGGTTGCGTGCGGTCCGGGCGTTCGCCCACAGCTACACCGACGACCCGGTCCGGGCGCGCGTCGTGGCCGGTGTGATCGACGGCCTGCTCCTGCACTCGCTGCTCACCGAGGAGAAGACGAGCGCCGACGAGTTCGAGGCCGTTCTCATGGACCTCCTCCCCGAACCCGGATAGCCGGGCCCGGGGCCCGCTGCGCGTTCGAGTAGTCGTCCGCCGTCGTTCTGGTTCCGGTCGGTGCCGTCGGGCTACGTTCCACGAACGTGGGTGATGCGCCGGCACACCGCCCCGGTCGACCCGGCGCGGTCGGGACTCCCACGTTTTCCGGGACGACCTTGGGGAGTGCGCATGCTGACCAAAGACGCGTTTCGAGATCTGATGGCCGGTGTGTGCGCTCCCGTCACGGTCGTGACGGCGATGGACGACGGCACGCCCCACGGCGCCACCGTCAGTTCCTTCGGCTCGCTCTCCCTCCGGCCGCCGATGGTGACCGTCGCGCTGGACCGACGGTCGCGGTTGCTCGAACGGATCCTGCGGACCCACCGGTTCGGGGTCAACGTCCTCGGGGCCGGGGACGGCGACATCGCGCGGACCTTCTCCGGCGCCCGGGAGGACAGGTTCGGCCACACCCCCTGGCGCGTCGACCGCGGGCTCCCGCGTCTCGTCGGCACCGCGGGGTGGGCCGTGTGCGCACTCGACCGGGCGGTGCCCGGGGGCGACCACGTCCTGCTGATGGGGCTGGTCGTCCACGCCGACAGCACCACGGCCGCGCCGCTGGTGTACGGAAACCGGACGTTTGGCACCCACTCCGAGCACGCCCGCATGCCGCGCGCCGTCACCGACTACATCCTGGCCTTCACCCACCACTGAGGTGTCCGCCATCGATTGGAGCATCCATGGACGCTGTACCCCCCGCCGCGGACGAACTCGAGGAGCGGGCCCGCCGGGTCCTCCCGATCCTCGAAAGGGAGGCGGCACAGAGCGAGCGGGAACGACGCCTGACGGACGACGCGGTCAAGGCACTCACCGAGGAGGGCATGTTCAGACTCCTCCTTCCGCACCGCTACGGCGGTTACGAGACCCCCCTGCGCACCTTCCTCGACGTCGCCTCCACACTCGCCGAGGGCGACGGCGCGAGCGCGTGGCTGGCGACCATCTGCAACTCCTGCACCTGGATGGCGAGCCTGTTCCCGGAACGCGCGCGCGAGGAGGTCTTCGGCACCGGCACCGCCCCGATCGTCTCCGGGGTCGTGGCGCCGACCGCCCGGACACGGCGGGTCGACGGCGGGTTCTCGGTGACCGGCCGCTGGAACTACAACTCCGGGTCCTGGCACGCGGACTGGGCGGTCGTGGGCATCCCGATCACCGACGCGGCCGGCGAGGTGGTCGATCAGGGCATGGCACTGGTGCCCGCGTCCGACTACACCGTCGAGGACACGTGGTTCACCGCGGGCATGCGCGCGACCGGCAGCAACACCCTGGTGACGGAGGAGGTCTTCGTACCCGACCATCGCGTCCTGCGGGTCCCGCCGCTGTTCGACGGAACCCACCCCGTCGACGAGGGGCGGACGCCGGTGTACCGGTCCTCCTTCGGCCCCTTCGTCTCCACCGTGGTCGTCGCGCCGCTGCTCGGCCTCGGCAGGACGGCGCTCGCGTCGGTCACCCGGCAGGCCGCGGACAAGGCGATCGCCTTCACCTTCTTCGACCGGCAGGCCGACTCGGTGTCCTTCCAGGTCGCCGTCGCCGAGGCCGCCCTGCGGATCGACACCGCCCACCTGCACGCCTACCGCGCGGCCGACGCCATCGACCGGGCCGCCGCCCAGAACAGGCTTCCCGACCACCTCACCCGGGCACGCGTCCGCGCGGATCTCGGGTACGCCGTGGAGAACACCACCTCGGCGATCAACACCCTGATGTACGTCCACGGCTCAGGCGGGTTCGCCGAGGCCAACCCCCTCCAGCGTGTCTGGCGCGACGCCAACGTGGCCGCGCGGCACGCCGTGGTGCAGCCGTCCATCGGCAAGGAGATCTACGGAAAGGCGCTGCTGGGCGTCGACGAGAAGGTCTCACCGATGGTGTGACCGCCCCAGGAAACCGCGAGACGGATCGAGGATGCGATGTCCATCAGCAAGTTCACCGCCGACGACGCGGCATGGGTCCGGTTCGGCGACTCCGGCGTCTACATCGGCAACGTGCTGCACGAGAAGAACTCCACGTCGATGGGCGCAGGCTTCGCCTGCTTCGAAGCCGGGGCCCTCATGACGTGGACTCCCAGCTACGACGAGGTGATCGTGGTCCGCTCCGGACGGTTCACGGTCGACTCCGAGGACGGTTCCGTCACCGCCGGTCCGGGTGAGATCGTCTGGGTGAGGGCGAGTGCCCCGGTGACGTTCCGGGCGGGTGCGCAGAAGACCTGGATCGCCTTCGCGACCCATCCGATCTGGGACGCGACCCCCGAGGCCAAGTCGCAGGCGTCGGCTCTGCACCCGGTCGACGGGCCGCCCGCGGACTGACGGACGGCACCGTCCGGGCCGCGGCCCGGACGGTGCCTCAACGGTTCAGACCGGGCAGGACACCGGACCCGGGTGAGCCGTCCGGCTCAGGGGCCCCGTCCGCCCGGCCCAACCAGGCACGGGCCTCCACCATCCCGCGGTGGTAGGAGCGTTCCGTGGCGACCCGGAGCGCGCGCTCGTGGAAGGAGCGCGCCCGGGACCGCTCCCCGGCCACCGCGGTGAGCCGACCCAGCCGCAGCAGCGTCTCGACCACGTCGGCCCACAGACCGAGCTCCTCCGCGGCCCGCAGGTCCTCCTCCAACACATCCGTGACACCGAGGTGGTCGGGGCCCGCCTCGGCGGCCCGGGCCAGCGTGATGTTCGCCCGCAGCCGTCCCCACCGGTCGGCGAGGTCCAGGAAGATCGCGGCGCTGAGCTCGGCGTCCCCGCGCGCGCCGGGCACGTCGCCGGTGTCGAGACGGTGCCCGGCGCGCTCGGCGAGGGCCGCCGCCTCCAGCCAGCGGTCTCCCCTCGCCCTGGCGTCCGCCAAGGCCTCCCCGACCAGGCCACGACCCGTCTCGCGGTCACCGCCGCGGTAGACGCACGCCCCGGTGAACCACGACAGCCGGCCGGCGACCTCCGGTTCGGCGCCCACCGGGTGGCACACGCGGCCCTCGAAGGCCGCCAGCCAGGCCTCGGCGACACTCCGGGCGGACGCCGAACCGCCCGGCACGCGCAGAGCGGCCTCGAAGGAGCGCCGTGCCTCGCTCACCCGGTTGCGCAGCCGCCAGTACCACGCCAGCGCGCCGACCAGCCGCAGCGCCGAGTCGGCGTCCTGCCCGCGCACGGCCAGCTCCAGCGCGTGGCGCAGGTTGACGGTCTCCGTGTCCAGCGACACGAGGGCCTCGTGTTGCCGGGCGCCCCTCAGGAGCGGGTCCGCGCACTCGGCCTCCCCGACGTGGAAGGCGATGAACCTGCGGTGTGACTCCGCCAGCTCGTCCGACCCCTCCAGGCGCTCGACGCAGTACGCCGCGACCGACTCCAGCAACCGGTACCGGTTTCCCTGGCGCGCCACGAGCGACCGGTCGACCAGCCGGGACAGGGCTTCGACCACGCCGGGAGCGGCCGAGGCGCCGTCACCGCAGACGGCCCGTGCCCCCGCCAGGGTGCACCCGTCCCGATTCACCGCCAGGCGCCGCAGCACCGTGCGCTCGTCCTCGGTGAGCAGCTCCCAGCTCCAGTCGATCATCGAGCGCAGCGTCTGCTGCCGGGTGGGGCGGCCCCGCCCCGGCCCGGTGGGCAGCGCGAAGCGGTCGTCCAGCCCGGCGGCGATCTCCTCGGGCGTGAGCGCGCGCACCCTGGCCGCCACGAGCTCGATGGCCAGGGGGATGCCGTCCAGACGGCGGCAGATCGCGGCGACGGCCGCGGCGTTCGGCCCGGTCAACACGAACCCCGGTGAGGCGGCCCGAGCCCGTTCGACGAAGAGTCGCATCGCGCTGGAGGAGCCGACGGCCTCCTCCGGGTCCTCCACCGACTCCGGAAGCGTCAGCGGGGCCAGCGGGAAGACGGTCTCCCCGGGGATGCCGAGCGCCTCCTGGGTGGTCACCATGACACGCACGACGTCAGCGGTCAGCAGCGCCCCGACCAGGTCGGCGACCTGGTCCACCACGTGCTCGCAGTTGTCCAGGACGACGAGCGCCCGTTGCCCGTGCAGGGCCCCGCGAAGCCAGTCCACCAGGTCGAACCCCTCGGCGTCGGCCGCCCCCTCGCACAGCCCCAGCGTCGTGATGACGCGTTCGGCGAGGTCGGCGGCTGACGCACGACGGTCCATACCGGCCAGTTCGANTCGGCCAGCGCCCGGGCGGCGGCGATCGCCAGGCGCGTCTTGCCGACCCCGCCCGGTCCGGTCAACGTCATCAGGCGTGCGCCGCGCGGCGCCGACAACGCCTCGCACACGCGGAGGGTCTCGCTCTCCCGGCCGATGAGCGCTGTGGGCGGGTCGGGCAGGTTGCTCCGCCCACGGTCCGCGACAGGGGTGACGGGGGCCGGTTCCGGCTCCTGGCGCAGAACCGAGGTGTGGAGGGCCCTGACCGCCGGCCCGGGGTCGACCCCGAGCTCCTCACGGAGTCTGCCACGCAGGTCATGGAAGGTCGTCAGGGCCTCGCCCCGCCTCCCAGACTGGGACAGGGCGAGCATGTAGACACCGCGCAGCCGCTCCCGGAGGGGGTGCCGCCCGACCAGATCGCCCAGCTCGGCGATCATCCCGGCGCCGTCACCGGTCTCGATCCGCGCCTCGGCCAACCGCTCCACCGCCCCGACGCGCAGTTCCTCCAGGCGGGCGACCTCGGGCCGGACGAAGGCCGCGTCGGCGGTGTCGGCGAAGGCCGGGCCCCGCCACAGCTCCAGCGCACTGGTGAGCAGGCGTGCCCGGGCACCGGAGTCCTCGCTCCTGTCCGCCTCCTCGACGAGGTCCTGGAACCGCGCGGCGTCGAACTCGCCCGCCTCGACCAGGAGGCGGTAACCGGCGGGGGAGCGCACCACGCGATCCGCGCCGAGGACCTTCCTCAACTGGGAGATCTTCGTCTGCAGCGTCTTGAGGGGGCGGCTGGGAGGGCGACCCTCCCACAGGTCCTCGATGAGCTGGTCGGCGGACACCGGACGGCCCCCGTGCACCAGCAGGTCGGCCAGAACCGCCCTGACCTTCGGTTCGGTGACCGCGACCCGCGCGCCACTGGAGTTCCACACGGCCAGCGGGCCGAGCACTCCAAATCGCATGGGGCACAGCATACAAGTCGCGGTCCGGGCTCCCGTGCGCGCTTCGTGCGCGCGCCGTGCGTGTCCCGTGCGCGCCACTGCCGACGCTGGAGGCGCACCGACGACGAAAGGAGCTCCCAGATGACCCGCCCGAGCAGCGGCAGGGCAGGCCCGGTGGCGTGGGCGGGCCTGGCCGTCCTCGCCCTTCCGACCGTCCTGCTGGGCCTGGACCTCACCCTCCTGCACCTGGCGCTGCCCTCGCTCGCCGTGGACCTTCGGCCCAGCGGCACCCAGGAACTGTGGATCGTGGACTCCTACGGGTTCCTGATCGCCGGATTCCTCATCACCATGGGAACGCTCGGCGACCGGATCGGGCGCCGCCGACTGCTGATGATCGGCGGTGTCGGGTTCGTGGCCGCCTCGGTCGCGGCCGCCTACGCGCCCACACCCGAGGTGCTCATCGCCGCCCGCGCGGCGCTGGGCGTCGCGGGCGCCACACTCATGCCGTCCACGCTGGCGCTGATCAGCAACATGTTCCACGACGCGCGCCAGCGCGCGCTCGCGATCGGCATGTGGGCCATGTTCTTCGCGGGCGGCATGGCCGCGGGACCCCTGGTCGGAGGCGTGCTGCTGCAGCACTTCTGGTGGGGGGCCGCGTTCCTGCTCGCCGTTCCGATGATCGGCCTGATGCTCGTCCTGGCGCCGATCCTGCTACCCGAGTACCGTGCTCCGCGAAGCGGCCGGTTCGACCTGTTCAGCGTGGTCCTGTCACTGGCCGCGATCCTGCCGGCCGTCTACGCGGTCAAGGAGTTCGCCAAGGCGGGTCCCGGCGTCGGCGTGCTGGTCACGGTGCTCGCCGGGGCGGCCTTCTCCGTCGCCTTCGTGTGGCGCCAGCTCGTCCTGCCGAGCCCGCTGCTCGACATGACCCTGTTCCGCAGCCGCGCTTTCAGCTTCGCCCTCATGATGATGCTCGTCGGCCTGGTCGGCGTCGGCGGGACCATGCTGCTGACCACGCAGTACCTGCAACTGGTCGAAGGGCTCTCACCCCTGGTGGCGGGCCTGCTGTACGGCCCGCCCGCGCTGATGATGATGCTGTCGTCGATCGTGGCGCCGATCCTGACCCGTCGGATCCGCCCGGGGTACGTGATGGCGGGAGTGCTGACACTGTCCTCCGTGGGCTATGTCCTGTTGGGGATCGTCGGACCGTCCGGTGGGGTGGTCCTGGTCGTGTCGGCCTTCTCCCTGGTCTACCTGGGGCTCGGCGCGCTGGCGGCACTGGGGACCGAGCTGGTGGTCGGCTCCGCGCCGCCGGAGAAGGCCGGATCGGCCTCGGCCATGTCGGAGACCGTCCAGGAGTTCGGTCTGGCCGCGGGGATCGCGCTCGTGGGAAGCCTGGCCGCCGCCGTCTACGGCGACAGGATGAGCCCCGCCGTCCTGGCCGACCTGCCGGAGGAGACGGCCGCGATCGTCCGGAACAGCCTGTCCGGGGCCACCTCGGTCGCCGGGGAACTTCCCGCGTCCGTCATGGAACGGGCGCAGGAGGCGTTCATCGCGGGCTTGAACACCGCGGGGTGGACGGGGGCCGTCGTCATCCTCGCCCTCGCCGTGACGACCGCGGTCATGCTGCGCCACGTCGGAGCCGACACCGGCGCCGGCGAGGATCCGGACCCCGGCCCGGACCCCGGGGACCGCGCCGCCGCCGGCTCCACGCGGTGAGCGCGGGTGTCCGCCGCGCCGATCCGACCGTCCGAGGGCCGGGTGGCCGCGGGTGCCGATGACGACGGGAGACGCTGCGGGATGACGGGAGGCACTGTGGATCGAACGGATGAGCGGTACTCGCGGGGCATCAGGCGACGCGTCGCCCTTCTCACGGCCGCCCTGCGGGTCGCGGAGCGGTCGGGGATCGCCGAGGTCGGCCTGCGCTCGGTCGCGCGGGAGTGCGATGTCGGGCCGTCCCTGGTGAGCTACCACTTCCCCGACCGCACGGCCTTGCTGCGGGCGCTGGCACGTTATACGGCGGCCCAGTTCGAGGCACGGGCGAGCACCGCGACGGGAGGGTCGGCGGACCGGGCGGAACTGTTGGCCGCGGTGGTCGCGGACGCCTCGTCCCTGAACCGGGGCCGCGCCCTGGTGGAGTACGAGCTGGCACTGCTGGGGACGAGGGAGGACGGAGTGGTCGAGCGGGACCTCGGCTGGCCGCGCCTGCTCGCCGAGACCGTGCGGCACGCGGTGGGGGAGCCCGTGGCCGCGATGCGTGCCGTCGACGAGATCGAGGGGCTCCGGTTCCGTGCGGTCACCGGGCCCCGGCGGCTGCGGGCGCGTGACGTCCAGGCGCGCATCGAGCAGATCCTGGTCCCCCGTCGGACACCGTGAGACGGGGCGACGGGCCGGGCCGCCCCTCAACGTGCGCGGCTCGGCCCGCCGACCGGCTCCCGCCGGGACCTCCCGGCCGGAAGGACGGCGCCGCGTGCCCCTCTGCCCCCGGGTCACGCGGCGTCCCTCACCCCCGTGCGACGCGTGCCGGGTCCGGCTTCCGGCGCCGCGTGCGCGGCGACCGCTCGATCTGCGCGGCCAGGCCCAGCAACGTGTCCTCCGCGCCCGGCCGCCCCACGAGCTGCATGCCCACGGGGACGCCGTTTCCGTCGACCCCGCAGGGGAGGGTGAGGGCGGGTTGGCCGGTCATGTTGAAGGGATAGCCGAACGCGAAGTCGTCCGCGTAGAAGGACCACCGCTCGGCGAAGGACCGCCCCTGGGGGCCCTCACCGATCCGGAGCGGGGGACGGGTCGCGGTGGGGGTGATCAGGACGTCGTACTCCTCCCAGAACCCCAGGACGCGGGCGGCGCCGGCGCGGCAGGCGTTGACGGCGGCGACGTAGTCCGCGGCCGTCATGCGTTCGCCCTGGCGCGCGATCTCCAGGGACGGGGCCTCGACGGAGTCCAGGCGGTCGGGTCCCACCGCCCGGACCAGCGCTCCGACGTTGCCCGCCATGACGGCCAGCAGCGGGTCCCGCATCCCTCCGAGGTCGGGCGCGGCCTCGACGAGGGCGTGCGGCAGGTCGTCGAAGACGTCCAGGGCCGAGCGGACGGCGTCGGCGATGTCGTCGTGGACGCGCCCGTGCGGGGGCGTCAGCGTCCAGGCGACGCGGAGCCGTTCGCGTTGCGTGTCGCACGCCCCGAGGAAGTGTCCCGGGGGCGTCGCCGGGAGGCCGTAGGGGTCGCCGGTCATCGGGCCGGACACGACGTCGAGCAGGCGTGCGGTGTCACGCACGGTGCGCGCCATGGGACTGCTGATCGCCAACCCCGCCCAGTGCTCGTAGGCGCTGGGGCCCCAGGGGACGCGGCCGCGCGTGGGCTTGAGGCCGACGACGCCGCACGCGGCCGCGGGCAGGCGCCCGGACCCCGCCCCGTCACCGGCCAGCGCCAGGGGGGCGAGGCCGGCGGCGACGGCGACCGCCGCCCCGCCGCTGGACCCGGCCGGGCCGAACTCCGGGTTCCAGGGGTTGCGCGTGGTCCCGTGGAGCGCGTTGTCCGTGCTGGCGCGTAGGCCGAACTCGGGCATCACCGTACTCCCGAGGATGACGGCTCCGGCGCGCTTCAACCGGGCCGCGACCTCGCTGTCGAAATCGGGGGTGTGGCCGGTGAAGGCGCGGGACCCGTTGGTGAAGGGCAACCCGTCGACCTCATGGACGTCCTTGACGAACACGGGGACCCCGGCGAGGGGGCCGTCGCGCAGTTCGGCGTCGGTGTCCACCCGGCGCGCGTCCTCCAGCGCGGCCTTCTCGCGCAGGTGCGCGACCGCGTTGAGGCTCGGTTGGAGGGCGTGCACCCGTTCCAGGTGCTCGCGGAGGACGGTCTCGGCGTTTCCTCCGGCGGCCCTGCGACGGATCTCGTCGGCCGTGTCGATGCTCATCCTTGGCTTCCTCCTCGGCGTTCGGGGTTCGTTCGTTCGCGCTCGCCCGCCGCTCGGCGGGCGGGCGCGNNNCGTCGGCCAGGCGTGCCGCCCGGTCGTGCGTGACCAGACCGTCGACGTAGGTGAGGTTCCAGTTGAGGCGACCGTGAGCGGTCGTGGCGGCGGCGACCAGCACACCCGTGACGGAGATGCCCGCGGCGAAGTCGGCGTCGAGGACGCGTAGGGAACCGATCCGTTCGGGCAGTCGCACGGCGCCGATGTTGGTGAGGCAGAGGTTGATCGGCCCCTCGCGGTCCATGTAGTGGAGGAGTTCCAGACTCCCTCCGACGTCGGGGCCGACGCGGGCCGCGAGGTCGTTGATCATGGAGAAGTGCTCGCCGCGCGCCCGCCTTCGCGCCAGGTCGGCGTTGACGGCCCGGGCGGTGTCCCACAGGTCGGCGTCGCCGTCGACGATCGTGGGCAGCGTGGCGACGAAGCTGCCCGCGTCGTCCGGGCCGACCGGCGGGTCGAGCTCGGCGCGGAAGCTGACCGGCGACCCGATGGCGAAGCGTGCCCCCGAAGACGCGCCCGCGTCCTGGCGCACGGCCCTCACCAGGCCCGCGGCGAGGGCGCCGTGCACGGTGACACCGCGTTCCCGGCAGACCTGGACGAGGGCCCGGGTGGTCGCCGTGTCCAGCCTGCGATGCACCAGCCGGGTCCGGCGCCGGTCGAAGGGGACCCGAGCCTGACGCGGGACCCTCGCCGGGGACGACCGGGCCGTCTCGTCGGCGTCCCGGCGCCGCTTCTCGGCGGCGGCCG
>NZ_ANBC01000819.1 GCF_000341125.1 Nocardiopsis lucentensis DSM 44048
TCGGTGGCCGGGAGGCGGGGAGCGCCGCCCGGTCCGCGCCCCCGCGCCGAGTCGGACGCGCCCGAGACCTCCGCCACGTGCTCGGCCCACTGCCGGACGAGGGACACCGCCGTCGTCCCGTCGGCGATGGCGTGGTGCAGGACGAGGACGAGCTCGTGGACGCCCCGGCCTCGGCCCTCGGAGGCGCTCACGACCTCCGCGCGCACGAGCGGGCCGGTGCGTCGGTCCACGCTCTTCGCCAGGTGTCGGCGGTCGGCGTCCTCGGCCCATCGCGCGCTCGACTCCAGACGGGCCCCGGGCTCCCACCTCCACACGAGTGGGATCGGGCCGGCCGTGTCGACGAACACCGGCCCTCCGGCGGGCGTCTCGGCGATGGCGGTCCGCAGGGCGGGATGGCGCCGCTGCAGCAGGTCCAGGCCCGCCCGGGCGGTCCGCCGGTCGAAGCGCCCTTCGACGGTCATCCTGCCGAGCACGTTGAGCGGTGAGATCTGATCGGCGATCCAGTACCAGCGTTCCAGGGGGCTGAGGGGGCGTGGCAAGGCTGCTCCAGGTTCGGTCGGGGCCGTTCGACGCGGGTGCGTCGGCGTGGGCGTCAGGGGGCTCCGTCGGTGCTGGGGAGGGGCGCGGTGTCCTTGAGGGCCGTGCTCACCAGCCGGACGCGCGAGTTCACCTCGTATTTCCTGAACAGTTTTTTCAGGTGGTAGTTGACCGTGTGCTGGGAGATCTTCAGCCGATGCGCGATCTGCCGGTTCGTGAAACCCTCCGAGGTCAACTGGATCAATCGCTTCTCCTGCGCGGTGAGAACGAATCCGGTTCCCACCTCGGCGCGCGGGCGGGGCAGGTGTCTCGCGGGGGCGGCCGGGTGGATGAATGTCGGAAAACGGCGCGGTATGCATGACCAGAACACTTCGTGGACCATCGGGCTCTGGAAACGGACCCGGTCTCCCACCGTCAGGAATCCGAGTTCGACGGCGACGCGCGCCATCTCCTCCGCCTCGTGCTCGGCGGCCCCCATGGCCTTTCCGGTCGGCTCCAGCGACGCGAACTCCTCACCCATCGACGCGCAGACCGCGAGGTACTTCTCCAGCGGAAAGCGAAGCGAACCGAGAACGCCGTCGATCCATTCGTAGACCCTCGCCGGAAGGCGGTCGACGCGGATCTCGGCCACCCCCTTCCTCCTGACGAGCGCCTGTTCCTCGCACAGGCCGGCCAGCGACTCGCGGACCAGGGCGGGATGGCCGTTGGCCCTCATCAGGAACGCGGTCAGGGGCGCTCCCGGCGGAACCCGCAGGACGTCCTCCGCCATCGCGACGACGGCCGAGCGCGTCAGGGGGCCCAGGCGCACCCGGTGCACCCGTTCCCCGGGGTGGACACGGGTGACGGCGGCGCAGTCGGGGCCGACGCGCAGCCACACCCGCCCGGAGGCCGGGCAGTTCCCCGCGGTCTCCCGCGTCCGGTGCGCCGCTCCGCCCGCGGAGCCCGGGCGGGCGCGCGTCCACGGCCCTCCGGCCAGGCACGACGAGCATCCGGCCGGCAGCAGGGGGGAGCGGCGTCGTGATCCCGGGCAGCGCACCGGCCCCTGGACGCGGAGCCCGAGTTCGCGCGCGGCCTTCAGGCACTCGGCCGCGAAGGCCGCCCGTCCCGCTCCCACGGGGCCCTCGACGGCGATGCGCACGGCCAGTCCGGAGGCACGCACCTGCCGGAGGACGCGGCGTACGTCGTCCAGTTCCCTCTCCCGGCCCCGGACCACCCGGCACCCCTGGCCGGCGGGCGACGCGGGCGGGACCTCCCCCCTCTCCGCCGGCGCGGTGCCGGGTATCGAATGCGCGGCGGACACCAGCATCGTCAACCTCCTTCTCGAACGCGGCGTACTCGAAGCGCGTTCTGGCCGATGGCACACGGTTCGAGGCCGGTCCACATAAAAACGGCGCGGATCGGCCCTGGGTCTGCGCTTCGTCATCCGATTGCGAAACCTGTACGTTCGTTCCATTTTTTTCTATCGCGTAACACGGGGCAATAGAGCGCAATGTGATGTGGGTAACACCGGACGTCTCGCGTATTTCGCCGACGCGGTCCGAGGGGAAATCCGCTGTTCCGGGGGGTGCGGATTAGCGTCACTCCTGGTCGGCGTTGTTCATGAACATTGCCTGCCTGGTCTCATGTTTGCGCGCATGAAGCCATTCTGAGCTGCGAATCTCGTGTTGTTTCGGCTTCAACTACTTGATTGCGTAGTGGCGGTGTAAGCGCCCGCGCATCTATCGTCCGACGTCGTGGCGCTCATATCGGAAAAGCGTGCGAGTGGCAGCTGCCGGTGTGGGCCACTACGGAGACATTCAAAATTGGGGGATGGTCAGTGAACAGTTTCCCGATCCGGTATGACCTTCCTGGACGCCCGTCCGACAGGATCCGACCCACCGTGTACCAGGAGGACGTCTGGGCCTCCGAGAGCCGAACCCCGAACAGCCCCCAGTTCAACGTGGTCTTGCACGAGCGGCTGCGCGGCCGCCTCGACCTACCGTTGTTGCGGGCCTGTGTGGCCGACACCCTGCGCGAGCACGACGCGTTCCGCATGCGGTTCCTCGACGACGGGGGAGTGCCGTTCGTCCGCGTGGAGGACCCGCGGGAGGCGAACATCCCGGTGGAGACGGTCGACCTCTCCGGCGAGGACGACCCCGCCGGCGCCGTCCTCGCCTGGCGGGAGAAGGACCTCTACCGACCACTGGACCAGCACCGCGGCGGCCTCGTCCGCGCGGCACTGCTCGTCGAGGACGCGTCGGTCGTCCACCTGCACCTGAAGGCGCACCACATCGTCGCGGACGCCTGGGCACTCAACCAGGTCTCCGCGCGGATCCTGGCCGCCTACCGGAGACGACGTGACGGCGGACCGGAGCACGAACCCGCACCGCCCGCCTACACCGACGAGTTCGCCCGCACACGCGCCTACACCGAGTCGCGGCAGTGCGAGAGCGACCGGCGGTTCCACCGGCGCAACCTCGAAGGCTTCACCCCCGTGCTCTTCCCCCGCTCAGGTACGGGCCGGACACGACGGGGGAGACACTCCTTCACGGTCGACGGCAAGACCGTGCAGCGGATCCTCGAAGCCGGCGGCTCGCCCATGTCCTACCTCGCCGCGGCCCTGGGGGTCTGGCTCGGCCGCGTGCTGCGCGCCTCCGAGGTGGCGGTGGGCGTCCCCTTCCTCAACCGGCGGACCGACACCGAGCGCCACGTCGTCGGCCACCTCGCCAACAACCTGCCACTGCGCCTGGACGCGGACGAGTCCCGTCCCCTCCTGGAACTCGCCGAGGCCGCCCGCGCGCGGCTCCGGGAGATGCGCGACCACGAACGACTGCCGCTCAGCGAGATCGTCAAGGAGATGCCCACCGCCTCCGACGGAGCGCGCCGGCCCTTCGACGTGACCCTGTCCTACCTGCGCTACCCGCACCCGTCACCGGGGGAGGGGATCGAACGGCGCACCACCGTCATGGCCCCCGTCCACGAGGACAACGCCCTGTCGATCATGGTCCACGCCTTCGAGGACGAGGACGACCTGCGCGTCGACCTCGACTACGCGCGCGACGTCTTCGACGGGGAACTCACCGCGGAGGCGTTCGCCGGACACATCACCGAGCTGGTGGCCAAGGGCTTGGACATGGTGGAACTGCCCGTCTCGGCCCTGTCCATGCTCACCGGTGACGAGTACGAGGACCTGGTGCGCCGCAGACAGGGGGAGCACGCCCACTACCCGCGGGAGAAGACCGTCCACGGGCTCTTCCAGGAGCAGGCGGCCCTCACCCCCGAGCGTCTGGCCGTCCAGGACACCGCCACCGGGGCCGCGTTCACCTTCGCCGAGCTGGACCGCAGGTCCAACCAGGTCGCCCGCGGGCTGCGCGACCAGGGGGTCGGCCCCGGGTCGCGCGTCGCGGTCATGGCCGAGCGCGGTCCCGAACTCCTACCCGGGCTCCTCGGCATCCTCAAGGCCGGCGGAGCCTACGTGCCCGTCGACCCGGGCTACCCCGGGGCCCGGATCGAGCTGCTCCTCGACGACTGCGCCCCCGCGGCCGTCCTCACCAGCCGGGGCGTCGGCACCGACCGTGTTCCGCCGGGGATCCCGGTGCACCGCGTCGCCGAGCTCTACCGCGGATCGGACCGGCCGCTCGCGCCCTCCGCGCAGTCCACCGACGTCGCCTACGTCATCTACACCTCCGGCTCCACCGGCCGTCCGAAGGGTGTGATGGTCGAGCACCACTCGGTGATCAACCGGCTCGCGTGGATGCAGCGCCACTACCCGATCGGCCGCGGCGACACCCTCCTGCAGAAGACCCCCGTCAGCTTCGACGTGTCGGTGTGGGAACTGTTCTGGTGGGGTGTCGAGGGCGCGCGACTGGCCATGCTGCCGCCCGGCGCGGAGAAGGACCCCCGGCGCATCCTCGAAGCGGTGGCCGCCCGAAGGGTCAGCGCCCTGCACTTCGTCCCCTCGATGCTGGGGCCGTTCCTGGACATGGTGGAGGGTGACTCCACCGCCGTCGCGAAGGCCGCGAGCCTGCGCTGGGTCTTCTGCAGCGGCGAGGCGCTCCCGGCCGAGCGGGTCAACCAGTTCAACCGCGTCTTCGCCGAGACCCAGAAGAGGGGAGGCGGGCCGGTCCTGGTCAACCTGTACGGTCCCACCGAGGCCGCGGTCGACGTCACCCGTTTCGACTGCCCGCCCGCGACCCGGGTCGACCGCGTGCCCATCGGCCGACCCGTGCAGAACACCAGCCTGTACGTGCTGGGCGCGCACGGCGGACCGCAGCCCGTCGGCGTCCCGGGAGAACTGTGCATCGGAGGAGTGCAGGTCGCGCGCGGCTACCTCAACCGCCCCGAACTCACCGACGAGAAGTTCGTCAAGGACCCCTACTCCCCGGGCGGCAGGCTCTACCGCACCGGCGACCTGGCCCGCCTGCTCTCCGACGGGAACATCGAGTACCTCGGCCGCATCGACGACCAGGTGAAGATCCGCGGCAACCGCGTCGAACTCGGCGAGGTGCAGAACGCCCTGGTGAGCCTGGAGGAGATACGTGAGGCGGTGGTGATCGACCACACCCCGCCCGGCCGCGGGACCGTCCTGGTCGCCTACTACGTGGCCGACGCCGAGCTCGACCCGGGCGAGCTCTCCGCGCGCCTGGGCGCCAGCCTGCCCGACTACATGATTCCGGCCCGCCACGTCCGCCTCGACCGCATCCCCCTCACCCCCAACGGAAAGGCCGACCGGAGGGCGCTTCCCCGACCGTCCGCCGCCTCCCCCTCCAGCGGGGACGAGCCGCACACCCCCACCGAGGCCGCGCTCGCCGACGTGATCGGCGAGGTCCTGGGCCTCGGGCGCGTGGGCGTCGAAGACGACTACTACGCGCTCGGCGGAGACTCCATCACCATGCTCCGGATCCGCGCCCTCGCCGAGCGGGCCGGCGTCGGATTCGACCTGTCGGACCTGGTACGCAACCCCACCGTCCGAGGGCTGGCCGCGGCGATCGGGCGGCGCGGCGGGGCGACCGCCCCGAGGGACACGGCACACCCGCCCTTCGCCCTGGTCTCCCACGTGGACCGGGCACGCCTGGAGGGCCGCGCCGACGCCTTCCCGGTCACCCGGCTCCAGCTGGGGCTCCTGTTCCACAGCAGGCGGACCCAGGAGTCGGCGGTCTACAAGGACGTCTTCCGCTACAGCATCGAGATGCCATGGGACGCACGGCACCTCCGGGCGGCCTTCGACCGGCTGGTCGCGCGCCATCCCGTCCTACGGTCGTCCTTCGCGCTCACGGGCTACTCGGAGCCGCTGCAGATCGTCGACCGCCACGCGCCCTCGGGCGGCCTGGAGACGACCGACCTCAGAGGGGTCGACGCGCGGGAGGCCGAGGAGCGGATCATCGCCCACATGCGGGAACGCCGTCGGCACGACTACGTCTTCGAGCGCCCGCCGCTCTACCTCTTCCACGCCTTCGTCACCGACGGCGCGGTCGAGTTGGTGTTCTCCTTCCACCACGCCCTGCTCGACGGGGGCAGCGTCGCCAACCTGGTGAGCGAGCTGCTCCAGGACCATCTGCACTCCTGCGGACTGGACGTCGGCCCCGTCGTGGGCGGGCCGTTGCCGAGCCCCGCCCTGCACGCGGCGGACGAGCGCGCGGCGATCTCCTCCGCGGACGGCCGCGCCTTCTGGAGGGGCCGACTCGCCGGGGCCGCTCCGCCGAACCTGGAGGGCTTCCGGTCCCACGAACCGCCCGAGGGGGACGAGATGATCGTGAGGGAGGTGCGCCCGCCCGACGACCTCCTCTCCCGCGTCCGCGCACTGGTCGAGGAACACCGCGTTCCGATCAAGTCGGTGCTGTTCGCCGCGCACGCGCTCACCCTGTCGGCGATGGCGGGCCAGGACGACCTGTGCACGGGACTGGTCGCCCACGGGCGGCCCGACGTCGAGGACGGCGAACGCGTCTGCGGGCTGTTCCTCAACACCCTGCCCATGCGCGTCTCACCCACCCGCGGGACCTGGATCGACGCGGTCCACCACGTCGCGGAGGCCGAGCGCGCGGCCTATCCGCACCGCCGGGTGCCGCTGGAGGTGATCCAGCAGGACCAGGGCGGCGCCACCCTGGTGGACACGGCCTTCAACTACGTCCACTTCCGGCAGCTGGGCGAGGTGCTCGGGCTCACCGGTGTGCGCGACCGCGGGTTCACCGCCTGGGAGGAGACCAACTTCACGCTGCTGGTCAACGCCATGACCGACCCGGTGGACGGCCGTGTCCGGCTGCGCATGGACTTCTCCGGCCAGACCTTCACCGCGGGCCAGGCCGACCTGTTCGCCGCCTCCTACACCGAGATCCTGCGCCGTATCGCCGAAAGGCCCCTGGAGGAGGCCGACCCCTCCTTCCTCGCGCCCGCCCCCTCGAGTCCACCGCCCCGACCGGCCCCGCCCGTGTGCGTGGTGCGCTCCTTCGAGGAGCGGGCAGAAGCCGCACCGGACGCCACGGCCGTCGTGTCCGGCGACGACTCCTGGTCCTACGCCAGGCTCGCCGAGGTCTCCGAACGCGTCGCGCGCGCACTCCTGTCGGTGGGGGTGAGACCCGGTGACCGCGTCGGCATCGCCCTGGAACGCGGTCCCCGAGCCGTCGCGGTCCTGCTCGGTGTGGCACGGGCGGGCTGCTCGGCGGTGCCGTTGGACGTCACCTACCCCGCCGGACGGCTTCGGGAGATGGTCGAGCAGGGCGCGCCCAAACGCGTGGTCGTGGCGCAGGCCTACGAGCACCTGATCGACGACGGGAGTGCGGTGCTCGTGGCCGAGTCACTCCTCGACGGGAGCGCGGCCCCCGCACCGGACCGCTCCGCACCACTGCCGCGGGTGTCCCCGGAGGACGAGGCCTACCTGCTGTTCACCTCCGGCTCCACCGGTACGCCCAAGGGCGTGGCCATGCCGCACCGTTCCCTGGCCAACCTCGTCGCCTGGCAGAACAGCGTGCCCAGCGGGGCCGTCGGTGGCCGGACGCTGCAGTACGCGCCGCTCAGCTTCGACGTCTCGTTCCAGGAGGTGTACTCCACGCTCTGCGGCGGGGGCACGCTCGTGGTGATCCCCGAGGACCTCCGTCGGGACGTCCCCGGGCTGCTCCGCCACATCGACGAGGCGGGCGTCGAACGCGTCTTCATGCCCTACGTCGCCCTGCAACGGCTCGCGGAGGCCGCCACCGCGCTGGGCGTCGTGCCACGATCCCTGAGGGTGATCGCCTCCTCGGGCGAGCAGTTGCGCATCACCCCGGAGATCCGCGGCCTGTGCCGCTCCCTGGGAGAGGACGTGGTCCTGGAGAACCAGTACGGTCCGACGGAGAGCCACGTCGTCACGGTCCACACACTCGACGGCGACCCCGCCCGCTTCCCGGCGCTGCCCCCCGTCGGCCGACCGGTCGACGGCGCCCGGGTGCTGGTGCTCGATCCGTCCGGGCGCCCGGCGCCGGTCGGAGGCAAGGGCGAGATCCACCTCGGCGGGGCCTGCCTGGCCTCGGGCTACGCGGGCCGCCCGGACCTGACCCGGGAGAGGTTCGTCGCCGACCCGACGCGGGAGGGCGAACGGCTCTACCGCACCGGTGACATCGGCATGGTCCTGCCCGGCGGCGAGGTCGTCTGCCTGGGCCGTTCCGACCGCCAGGTGAAGGTGCGCGGATACCGGGTGGAGCCGGCTGAGGTCGAGATCGCCCTGGCCGAGGCGGCGGCGGAACTGGGCGCGGAGGCGGTCGAGGTCGCCGTCGTGGCCCGGACCCGTGCGGCGGGGGAGACCTTCCTCGCCGCCTACGCGGTCTCCGCGGAGGCGGACCTGGACGTGGAGGCGCTCCGCCGCCGCCTCCGGGCAGCCCTGCCCGAGTACATGGTTCCCGCGCACGTCGAACGGATCACGGCCATGCCGATGACGCCGAGCGGCAAGCGCGACGACGCCGCGCTGGGCCGCCGGCCGCTCGCGGCGCCCTCCCGGCGCACGTCCGCCCCGCCGAGCACCGCGGAGGAACAGGTCCTCGCCGACATGCTGGGAGACCTGCTCGGCCGCACCGAACTCGGTGTCCACGACAACCTCTTCGACGCGGGCGCCACCTCGATCACGGCGATGCGGCTGGCCGTCCTGGTCGAACAGCGCTTCGGAACGCCGATACCGCTGTCCAGGCTCATCGCCGCGCCCACCATCGCCGAACTCGCGCGGGAGCTGCCCGGGGCCGGAGACGGCGAGCGGCGCCCGGAGGGCGGGTTCGACCCGCTGGTGCGCATCCGCGAGGGCGGGGACGCCGCGCCTCTGTTCTACGTGCACCCGATGGGCGGCAACGTGCTCTGCTACGTGCCGTTCGCCCAGCACCTGCCCGACGACCGGCCGCTCTACGCGCTCCAGGCCTTCGGCGCCGACGCGGGAACCGAACCCGTGCGGGGGATGGAGGAGATCGCCCGCCGCTACATCGAGGCCATGCGCCGTGTGCGGCCCGAGGGCCCCTACCACATCGGAGGGTGGTCCTTCGGCGGCTTCGTGGCCTTCGAGATGGCCCGCCAACTACGCGCGGAGGGACACGAGGTCGGCTCGCTGGTCGTCCTCGACACCACCGCGCTGGGCGACGACCGCAGCGCGTGGGTCGACGACAACGCCCTGATCACCTGGTTCTTCTGGGAGCTGCTCTGGCTGGAGCGCGGGGGCGACTCCCCCGAGGCGGTCATCCCCGACGGGGCCGCGACCCTGGACGAGAAGTTCGAGTACATCACCCGCCTGGCGGTGGACGAGGGCGTCCTGCCCCCGGGCAGCACGGACAGCGTCGTGCGCCGCCTCTTCCGGCTCTACGAGGCGAACTGGCGCTCGGCGTTCGAGTACTGGCCCGAGGTCGTCGACCAGGACATGCTCCTCGTGCGCGCCAGGCGACCGCTCCCGGAGGTGCTGCTGTCGATGCACACGGCGATCGGCAGCATGCACGCCGACGCCGAGAACGGGTGGCGGGAGCGGACCTCGGGCCGTCTGTCGGTGGTCGAGGTCGAGGGCGACCACCTCACGATCATGGAGGAACCGTACGTGGCCGACGTCGTGACCGCGGTACTGGACGCCGTCGAACACCCGACCGGCGACGTGGAGGAGTGAGGGCGATGGCACGGACGAGGAACGCGATCGTCATCGGCGCCGGTATCGGTGGCCTGACCACCGCCATCGCCCTGCGCAGGGTCGGCCTGGACGTGCGGGTCTACGAACGGGCCCCGCACATCAGGGCACGGGGGTTCGGACTGTCGGTGATGAGCAACGCCATCGCGGCGCTGGACTCCCTCGGCGTCGACCTGCGGCTCGACAAGCGCGGGAGCACACTGGAGCGCTATCTGGTCAAATCCCGGGGCGGGCGGCTCATCAGGGAGTTCCCCTTCCCCGAGATCGTCGACCGCCTGGGCGTGCCCTGTGTGTGCATCGGCCGCCCCGACCTCTTCGCCGCACTGCGGGAGGAGGCCGCCGGCATCCCGATCGCCCTGGGCCGGGCCGCGGAGGGGTTCGAGGTGGACGGCGGCCGCGCGCGCGTACGCTTCGCCGACGGCGGGGTCAGCGACGAGGCCGACCTGTTGATCGGCGCCGACGGGTTCAACTCGGCGGTGCGCAGGCAGCTCGTCGGTCCGAACGAACCGGCCCACGACAGCGGTTACATCGTCTGGCTGGGCATCACCGAGTACTCCCACCCCCGGTTCACCCCGGGGTCGGTCGTCCACTTCTGGGGCGACGGCATGCGGTTCGGGCTGGTCGACATCGGCCACGGCCGACTGTACTGGTGGGGCACGAAGAACATGCCCGCGGCCGTCTCGGCGGCCTGGGACGGCGGCAAGGACGAGATCCTCGCCGCCTACCACGGATGGCCGGACGAGGTCCGAACAGCCATCCGGGTCACACCGGAGGAGGACGTCCTGTCGGTGACCTCACGCGACCGCCCCTTCCTGGAGCGGTGGGGAACCGGCCCGGTGACCCTGCTGGGCGACGCCGCCCATCCCATGCTGACCAGTCTGGGGCAGGGGTCGGCGATGGCCATCGAGGACGCGGTCGTCCTGGCCCGGCACGTGCAGGCCCAACCCGACGGGCCCCGGGCGCTGCGGGCCTACGAGGACGCCCGCAGGGAACGCACCCGCGCCATCGTGACGGCCACCCGCGCCATCAGCGACTTCGAACAGTCCCAGGGACCGGTCCGGCGGCGGGTCCGCGACGCCTACTTCCGGCACATGCCGCACGCGTCTCTGGTCGGGCGCCTCGAGCCCGCCCTCACCTTCCCCGGAACCGGACTCGGGGACACCATGGCCGCGGACGCGGGAAAGGAGCACCGTTGAGCGAGAAGCGCGAAGCGAGCGAGGAGGCGGGCCCGGTGCTGATCACCGGAGCCTCATCGGGGCTGGGCCGAGCCTGCGCCCTGGATCTGGAGCGGCGCGGGTTCGGGGTGCTGGCCGGCGTGCGGCGCGTCGAGGACGGAGAGAAGCTGGTCGCCGCGTCCTCGCGCGGCCGCCTGGAGTACGCGGTCGTCGACGTGACCGACGAGGACTCCGTCGAGGCCTGCGCCGACCTCGTCGCGTCCCGGTACCCGGGACTGCGCGGTCTGGTCAACAACGCGGGGATCGCCGTGTCCGCGCCGCTGGAGTGCGTGGACAGCGCGACCCTGAGACGCCAGCT
The DNA here is from genome assembly GCF_000341125.1 of Nocardiopsis lucentensis DSM 44048. Lineage (GTDB taxonomy): Bacteria > Actinomycetota > Actinomycetes > Streptosporangiales > Streptosporangiaceae > Nocardiopsis > Nocardiopsis lucentensis. The sequence goes on from NZ_ANBC01000819.1 coordinate 11,168, forward strand.
GGAGACCAACGTCGTGGGTCAGCTCGCGATGGTCCGGGCCCACCTGCCCCACCTGCGCCGGGCACGCGGCCGCATCGTCAACATCACCTCCGGCCTGGGACGGGTGGCGATCCCCTATCTCGGGGCCTACGCCGCGGCCCAGTTCGCCAAGGAGGCGTTGAGCGACGCGCTGCGCCGGGAACTGGCCGACAGCGGGGTGCGTGTCTCGGTCGTGCAGCCCGGGGCGATCATGACCCCCATCTGGGGCAAGATCGCCTCGGTCGCCGATGAGGCGCTGCGCGGAGCCGCGCCGGGGGTCGCGTCGGTCTACCGCGCCTCCTTCTCCGCCTTCCTGGCGGCCAACGCCGAAGCGGCCGCGCAGAGCGGCACGACCCCGGAGCGGTTCGCCGCGACGGTGGCCAGGGCCCTGACCGATCCCGTCCCCCGCACCCGCTACCGGGTCGGCGCCGACGCCTGGACGGCCGACGTGCTGTCCCGGGTCCTTCCCGACCGCCTGTTGGACAGGCGCTTCGCCGCGATCCCCCCGACGCGGGCGGACTGGGAGGCGGCCGACGCCCTCCGGAGTTCCCCCGAGGAGTGATTCCCGGGTGGGCCGGGGGCGCACGGCCCCCGGCCCACCGGTCAAGGCTTCCCCGGCGTCAGACTCCGTGCGTGGAGAGGCAGAAGGGGTGGCCCGCCGGGTCCAGCAGCACCCGCCACACATCGGGCCGAGGCTGGAACGACGCCATCACAGCGCCCAGAGCCAGCATCCGGTCCTGAGCGGAGTCCAGGTCGTCGACGCTCAGTTCGATGTGCGCCTGTTTCTGCTGGGCGGGGTCGGGCCAGGACGGGGGCCGGTAGTCGGCCTGCCGGACGAATCCCAGCCCTGGGGCGTCCGCGCGGCCGAGCAGAACGAAGTCGTCGCTGGAGAACAGCACGGGCAGACCGAGGGCGTCGCGATAGAAGCGGGCGAGTTCGGCCGGGTCCGGGCAGTCGAAGTCGACGGAAAGGAATCGGATCACGGGGGCGGACGAGGTGTCTCCTGTGCTCATGGTGGGACCGTAGAAGGCGACCCGGACAGGTGCTGTCCTGGTCCTACCCCACACTGGGTGACTGTGATGGGTACCACTTCCCGACTGCTGCGCCTGGTGTCTCTGCTGTCCACACGACCGGTCTGGACCTGCCGAGAACTGGCTGAGCGCATGTCGGTCACCGACCGGACGGTCCGCCGTGACATCGCCCGGCTACGGGACCTGGGCTACGGAATCGAGTCCGACCCGGGCCCCTGGGGCGGCTACCGCCTCAGCCCCGGCGCCCGGATGCCGCCGCTGGTCCTGGACGACGAGGAAGCGCTCGCCGTGGCCGCCGGCCTGCGTTCGGCCGCGCTCAGCGGGGCCCTGGGCGCGGGCCAGGCCGCGCTGTCAGCCCTTCTGAAGCTCCAACAGGCCATGCCCCGGCGGCTGGCCGGCCGGCTGGGTGAACTCGACGCCACCCTGGCGCACACCCCGCGGTCCGAGGAACCGCAGATCAGCCCGAACAGGCTGCTGGAACTGGCGACGGCGTGCCGCAACGGGACGCGCACCGAGCTGTCGTACCGGGACCACGCGGGGCGCGCGACGGTCCGCTACGTCGACCCGTACCGCCTCGTCCACACGGGCCTTCGCTGGTACCTCGTCGCTCGCGACGTCGCTCGGGGCGAGTGGCGTACGTTCCGGGCCGACCGTGTGACGGGGACACGGCTCACCGCCGAGCCCACCGAACTGGTCGATCCGCCAGACGCCGCGTCGTTGGTCTCCCGGAGCATCGCGAGCGTCGTGTACCCGGTGTACGCGACGGTCCGGTTCCCGCTTCCCCTGGACCAGGCCCTGGCCGTGGTCCCGCCCACGATCGGCGCGCACACCCCCGACGGCCCCGACGCCACCGTGGTCGAGATCGGCGGCAACGACGTGGAACAGCTCGCCGGCTACCTGCTCGGCCTGGGCACCCCCGTCCGTGTGCTCTCCACCGACGCCGTGCGTGAGGCACTGCTCCGCCGCACCCGGGCGCTGCTCGAAGCCAACGAATGACGTGGTCGTTCACGGCACCGTGTCCCCGGTCCCGGTCTCGTCGGGCGGCGGTGAAGTCACTCGTCGACGGTTTTGTGAGGAATCGGGATTCTCGGCCCAAAGAGGTATCAGGGTTTTCCCGCTGAAAAGTCCTGGTGCCGGATCGGATTTCGAAGACCGGACCGTAAGCGCCGATCCGGAGAGCGCCCATCGTCTAAAACAGTCCTTACGCATGTCCCCTGAACCGCGGAATTTCGAATTCTCGCGGGAACCAGGCGGTGCCTGAACCAGGATCCCGGTCTCCTGTCCTAGTTTTGTGCGGAGCGGACCCGGCGGCGGCGCCCGCCGCATGATGGGAGGAAACCGATGTGACGTCGATTCATCACACGCCGTTTGGCGGCGACCGCGGCCGCGCTGAGCGTGCTGCCACTCACCGCGGGCGGCGTCGAGGCCTCCACCGGCGCCCCACCGGCCGACCGGGGAGAGATCATCGCACCACGCGAGTTCAGCGGCATCACCTGGCTGGCCACCTCCGACACGGCGGGGAGCGACGGGGAACCCCAGCAGATCTTCCTGGTCTGCCACGACACCAGGGACGACTACGCCGAGCGCGACCTCCCGCGCCTGTCGATCGTGCGGACCCCCGTCGACACCGACGGGATCATCGTCGACGAACTCCACGTCGCGTTCCCCAGCGTGCCCAACGACCTGGAGAGCATCGCCCGGGTCCCCGGGCGCGACGAGGCCCTGCTGGTGGAGAGCAACGCTGACGGCGACGACCCCGACCCCACCATCTACCTCGCCAGGTGGGACGAGGACCTCGACATCACCATCGCGGGCGCGGCGCCCTGGCCCAGGACGCCCGAACCGCTGGTGAACGTCGAGGCCACGGCTGTCGCGACGGTGCGCGGAAGGGACTACTTCGTGTACGCCGAGCGGGCGCAGGGAAGCGACACCACCAACGTCAACATGACCCGCCTGGCGATCGGAAGGAACGGCGAGATCAGGTTCGGCGGGGAGTGGACGTCGGTTTCCTTCACGGCCAGCGCACCGCCGGACGCGCGCCCCGCCTCGGGTATGGACATCGACAGGCGAGGCAACGTCTACATCTCGTCCGCGTACGATCCCGGCGACCTCGGCCCCTTCGACAGCGCCGTGTACCGTGCCGCGGTGGTCCGCCCGGGCGGACCCATCGGCGCCCGGCTGCGTCCGGTCAGCCCGCCGGAGGAGCTCGCGCGCAGCTCGGGGCTCAAGGTCGAGGGCGTCGCGCTGGTCGACGGCTCCTTTCCGATGTTCATCAGCGACGACGACGAGGACTACGGCGGCCTGCTTCGCCAGCTGCGGGTGACGCGGCCGGGCGACAGCTCTTGAACCCGCGCTCAGGGCGGTCGGCGACACCGTCCCCGGCCGCCCCCGGTTCCCGTGCCGGATGGGTGCGGGTGGCGCGTGAGGACGACAGGAAAGCGAGGCCGTAGATGGCTTCTCGGGACGGGTCGGTGTTCAAACGCTGCGGATGCCGCCAGGAGGCCACCGGCAAGTCGCTGGGTACGAAGTGCCCGAAGTTGCGCCGTGAGGACGGGGCGTGGAACTCCCGCCACGGCGAGTGGGCCTTCCAACTCGAACTGCCGCGCACCGGTGAGGGGAAGCGCCGCCAAGCGCGGCGAGGTGGTTTGGGCTCGCAGGAGCAGGCCCAGGCCCAGCTCGATCATCTCAAGGCGTTGATCCGCTTGGCCGAGGACGAGGCGGACGTCGAGGTGCAGGTCGCCGACCTCATCCAGCAAGCCCTGCGGGCGCGTCGTTCGTTGCCGGAGGCGGGCGAGGTCAAACGCCGTATCGGGGCGGGGGTGCGCACACGGGAGAAGGTCCCCACCGTCGCCCAGTGGCTCAAGGAATGGTTGGACGGCAAGCCCGACCTCGCGGTCAAGACCCGGGCCTCGTACGAGGGTCACATCCGTAACCACCTCGTGCCGCATCTGGGGGCGACTCGTCTGGACAAGTTGACGTCGTGGCAGGTGGAGGAGATGTTCGCCGCGATCGAGGAGAACAACCAGCGGATCCTGGAGTGCCGCGAGTCCGACGAACCTAAAGTCAGGGCGTCCGTGCGGGGGCGGCGGGTGATCTCGCTGTCGACCAAGCACCGGATCCGCGCCACCTTGCGGAGCGCGTTGTCGGAGGCGGTGCGGCGGGCGGG
>NZ_ANBC01000820.1 GCF_000341125.1 Nocardiopsis lucentensis DSM 44048
TGGCAGATCGACGGGGCGGTGCCGGGGGAAGTGATGGTGTGGACCCCGGAGCAGACCATCACCTTCCTGACCCACGCCCGCAAGTATCGGTGGTTGTTCCCGATGTTCCACCTCATCGCCGTCAAGGGACTCCGACGGGGTGAGGCGGTCGGGCTCCCCTGGTCCAACACCCGGCTGACCGATGGTCAGATCGACATCCGCACCCAGGTCGTCACCTTGGGATGGAAGATGATCACCACCACGCCGAAGAGCGCGGCAGGGCAACGGACGATCACTTTGGACAAGGACACGGTCAAGGTGTTGCGTTCCTGGAAGCGGTTCCAGAACGAAGCTCGCCTGCAGGCGGGGCAGGGGTGGGTGGATTCGGGGTTGGTGTTCACCCAGCCTGATGGGTCGGGGTGGCATCCGGGGGTGGTGACCCGCTGGTTCAACCGGATCGTGCGGGCGGCGGGGTTGCCGCCGATCCACCTGCACGGGCTCCGTCACGGTGCCGCGTCCCTGGCGTTGGCGGCGGGGGCGGACGTGAAGGTGGTCTCCACCGAGCTGGGCCACGCCACGACTCATTTCACCCAGGACACCTACCAGACGGTGTTCCCCGAGGTCGCCAAAGCGGCGGCCGAGGCGACAGCGGCCCTGCTCAGGCCCGTCCGCGCGTAGCGGCGGTGGGGTAGCCGGACCGGGGAGCACACCAGGAGCGAGAAGACGCCACCGACCCCGGGCTGCGCGGGAGACTCACCCGTGCTGGCCTGGGGTTTCCTCGTTCCCGGGGGCGCCATTCCATCGGATCAAAGGTCCCCTGGTCGCATCCCAAGAAGCTGGGGCCTGTAGTTATCAAGAGAGCAAGGAGGAGCCAGCTAATCGTGGTTTCTGTCGGTGTCTTCCCAGTGCTGGAGCAGTCCCAGTGCGTCGAGCACGCCTTTCGCACGGGTGATCTCGTCCGAGCTGCCGCGCAGGCGGGCGAGCGCTGCGGCAGTGCCGGGCTTGCGCGGGGTGGTGGACGGCGATGGAAAGTGGCTGGCGGGGACCACGTTGCGCAGAGTGTGGCCGTCTTCTTCGGTGAACAGGGGGATGCGGTTCCACTCTCCCAGGCCGTGGGTGCGCGCGGCCTGGACAGCCATGCGGTGGGCGTAGTCGATGGTCCTGCCGCTGGCGAGCATCCCGTAGAGGTAGCGGGCGAACGCGATGGCGGCGCGGTCGGAGACGGTGCCGTTGATGCCGATCGTGCAGGGCAGGGACTTCGCGGCCTGCTCGGCCAGTTCTGCGGACCAGCAGGCGTTGAATACCACCAGCGCGGGTTGGGGGTCCAAGGCGGCCAGCAGTCCGCAGAGCCCGTCGCTATCGGCGGGGGCGCTGCCCCCGTCCGGGGTGCGGATGCGGAGGGTGCCGTCGTCGTATCCGTGCCCGGAGAAGTGTAGGAGGGTGGGGCGGAAGGCGTCGAGCTCGAAGAGGAGGTCTCCCCACTGGAGGGAGGGCGCGTCCTCGACGGTGAAGGCCGCGCCGTACCGTCCCCGGTTGATTGCCTCGCGGACGAGCCGCTTCTCCTCCCCGAAGTCCACCGCGTCCGGGCCGAGGCGTGCGGCGCATTCGAGGAGGAGTAACCGGCTCATGGGAGGGTTGGGCCGGAGAGGGCCGTCAGCAGCTTCACCAGCCGGACGGCTTGTGCGGGGTGGGCAGTGATGGCTTCGGTGACAACGGCGATGGCACGTTCTCGGGCGGAGTCGTCAGCCTCGTGCGCGGCGGTGCGGAGGGCGTTGATGAGCTCTTCGCTGCCGTCGGTGTCGTCAAGAGCTTGGGACAGGGCCAGGTAGAGGAATGCGGTCAGTGTGTCCCCGTGGACAGAGCCCGCGAGGACCGCGGCAGCGTTCAGGCAATCGGTATCCCCCTGGGGTATTGCCGCTTCTGCCTGTTCACGGAGGAGGCCCGAGTCGCTGATGAGCCGGTATACCTCGTTGATCGACCGTGTGCGGGCGATGGTGAGAATCGCTGAGTGGACACCGATCGCGGCCGAATCTGCTGAGGATTTCTCGCTCCGCTCGCTGAGAACGTCCAAGGCTTGGTCCCGGAGGAGGATGTCTGTGTGGGCCGTCAGGTACTTTTCGGACTCTTCCCAGGTCGGGGTTTCCAGCCACGCGGTCAGGTGTTCGTTGAGGACGAGCGGGAGATAGGCGCTCTCGATCCCGACTTCCTTGACTTCGTCCAGGATCCTGAGGTGCAGGTCGGCTTGCGGGCCCATCGTGGCCAGCTCGCGTAGGCACTCCCGGGCAACCGGGGTGGTCAGGGTTCCCATGTGGCTTCGCAAATGGCTTTGCGATGCGCTCCACGTCGGGGTGTTGAGCCAGCCGAAGACCTCCTCCTTGACCGAGTCGGTGATGTCCAACCAGAGAGGGGTGTCGTCCAGCGCGTCTTCAGCTGCGTGGCGAAGTGTGTCCCGGAGATCCTGGCGTGCTGCCACGGCAGCAGAGGTGAGCGACACGGCTGATGCGAGAGAAAGAAGCTCCTGGATCCCTTTGCTCTCTTCATCGTTGGCCAGATAGAAACGGGATTTGCCCAGGCGAATCATATGGCTCTCCTGGGGTAGCTCGCGAAAATCCCGGACAACCGAGTCGTAGCAGCCCAGTGCTTCGCCGCGCCGCCCCACTTCCGACAGGCGGCTGGCGAGGTTGTTCAGGGCTGTGACCAGGTTGGGGAGGTAGGCGGCGGGGTTTTGTTTGGCCAGGGATCGGCCGATGGTGACGGCTTCTCGGGCGTTGTCGAGCGCTTCCTCGTGCTGTCCTAGCTCCGCCAGACGAATGGCGAGGTTGTTCAACACTATGGTTAGGTTTGGGAGGTATGCGGTGGGAGTTTGTTTGGCGAGGGAGCGGTAGATTTTGGTGGCTTCTTGTGTGGGTTCCAGTGCTTCCTCGTGCTGTCCTAGCTCCGCCAGTCTGTTGCCGAGGTTGGTCAATGTCACGGCTAGGTTGGGGAGGTAGGCGGCGGGGTTTTGTTTGGCCAGGGATCGGCCGATGGTGACGGCTTCTCGGGCGTTGTCGAGCGCTTCCTCGTGCTGTCCTAGCTCCGCCAGACGGTTGCCGAGGTTGTCCAGTGCTCCGGTTAGGTTTGGGAGGTATGCGGTGGGAGTTTGTTTGGCGAGGGAGCGGTAGATTTTGGTGGCTTCTTGTGTGGGTTCCAGTGCTTCCTCGTGCTGTCCTAGCTCCGCCAGTCTGTTGCCGAGGTTGGTCAATGTCACGGCTAGGTTGGGGAGGTAGGCGGCGGGGTTTTGTTTGGCCAGGGATCGGCCGATGGTGACGGCTTCTCGGGCGTTGTCGAGCGCTTCCTGGCGCTGTCCTAGCTCCGCCAGACGGTTGCCGAGATTGTCCAGCACTGTGGTTAGATCGGGCAGGTAGGCGGCAGGAATTTGCTCGGCCAAACTTCGGAATAGTTGAGCAGATTCTTGGGTGTTTTCGAGGGCTTCTTCGTGCTTCCCTATCATCGCCATTTTTGTCGCGAGATCGTTGAGTGATCCGGCTAGCTTTGGGAGGTAGGCTGTGGGGTTTTGGGGGGCTATTGAGC
>NZ_ANBC01000821.1 GCF_000341125.1 Nocardiopsis lucentensis DSM 44048
CCCGACGGCGGCGATGACGGTTCCGACGGTGGTTCCGACGGCGGCGGCAACCCTCCCGGCAGTGATGGCGGAGACAACGGGTCTGACGGTTCCGACGACGACGGCGACACGGGCAACCGTGGCTCCGACGACGACGGTGACGACAACCAGACGCCGAGCAGCGACACGAACGACTCGAACTCGTCCGATGAGGACGAGGACGAGGAGAACGAGTCGCTCGCCACGACCGGTGTCGACCTCCAGGGCTTCGTGCTCGGGGGCGCGGTCGTGACCGGGATCGGCGCGATGGCGCTGTGGGCCGGTGCCCGCCGCCCGGCGTCGATCGCCTGACGACGGCACGATCGCGGCCCCGTCGGGCCGTGACGCGCACCGGGCCCCCGACCGTGTTCCACGGCCGGGGGCCCTCTCCCCTTCCCGGGGCGACCGCCTTCACCGGGGCCGACGGGATCGCCGCCCCGGATCCGTCAGCGACGTGGGCGCAGCGCGGGCGCGAGAAGGAAGGCCGCGGCACCCGCGGCGGAGACCACCCACAGCGCGGTGCCCAGAGTGGCGGTGTCCGCCAGGAACCCCACCAACGGGGGAAAGACCAGCAGCCCGGCCCGGCCCAGCCAGCCCACGACCGCGAGACCGTCGCCCGTACGCACCCCCGGCACGTCACCAGCGGCGGCGAGTGTCAGCGGGAACAACGTGGACACCCCCAGACCCATGATCCCGAACCCGACCACCGCGGCCACCGGATGCGCGGCGACGAGCGCGAGTGCCATACCGCCCGCCGCCAACAGACCGCACCCCGCGCCCACCGCCGCCGCGCCGAAGCGGTCGGTGACGCGGTCGCCCACCAGGCGTCCCAGCGTCATCATCGCCTGGCACGCCACGAACGGCATCGCCGCGAGGAACAGCGGAGCCGACAGCTCCGTGGTCATGTACACCGCACCCCATGACGCCGCCGAGTCCTCGATCCCGGCCGCGAAGACCAACAGCACGCCCAGCAACAGCAGGAGGAGCGCTCCGCGCGCGGGCACACGCGTGCGTCGCCCGTCCCCGCCCACGGCCCCGTCCTCGCGTTCGCTGTGTTCGGGACCGGGCAGCAGCATGCGGCTCGCCCACAGGTTCACGCACACCAACATCAGCGCCACCCCGCCCAGGTGAGCCAGGACGGGCACGCCGAGACCGGCCATCGTCGCCCCGACGACGCCGCCCGCGACGGCCGCCATGCTCCACACGGCGTGGAAGGTGTTGATGATGGTGCGCCCGTACCGCCGCTGCACCCGAAGGCCGTGGGCGTTCTGGGCGGAGTCCGTCCAGGCGTCGGCGCTGCCCAGCACCAGGAAGGCGGCCGCGAGCATCCACCAGTTCTGCGCGAGTGCGATGAACGGAAGCGCTCCCAGAGTGACCAGGCTCGTTCCCACGGCGGTGCGGCCGCTGCCGAACCGGTGGATCAGCGGACCCGCGAGCATGCCGGTCAGGAGCGCTCCCGCGGGTCCCGCGGCGATCGCCGTGCCCAACTCCGCGTTGCTGAGGCCCAGACCGGACTTGATCACCGGCAACCACGGGACGGCGTTGGTGTAGGTGAAGCCGTTGACGAAGAACAGGGTGGAGACCGCGATCCGGGCCCGGCGCGCCTGGGGTGGCGGCGCCTGGGCCGGAGTGGCGGGGGTGGCGGGGCTGTTCACGGCGACTCCCAAAGCTGCGGACGATCCCAGCGGATGCTATACAGCCGACCGCGTGCGAGGCACCCCCGTATCGGCCGAGTCGGACTCCGGGCTTGCCTCAGCGGCCGCGGCGGATTTACATAGAGGTTCCGCCGCCGTCACCGTCACGTTCCACTTCGGCCCCCGCGGCCCCTCCCGCACGGGCCCTCGTTACTGTCCGCCGACCCCACGCCGGGATCCGTGCGCGCGGCCCGGTCGGAACCGGAAGTGTCCATGATCAATTCGAGTGCGCTGCGAGACACACCCACCCTCGTCGGGAAACGCGTCCGCCTGGTCCCCCTCGCCCCCGAACACACGGACGCCTACTTCGCCGCGAGCCTCGACGAGGAGGTCCGTCGGCTCACCGGGAACCACCGACACCTCACCTACGAGCGGGCACGCGAGTGGTGCGCCACCCGCGCGGGCCGCGGTGACCGCCTCGACCTGGCGATCACCGAGCCCAGGGACGGACGCTACCTGGGTGAGCTGTCGGTCTATGACGTGTCCCCCGAGAACGAGAGCGCCGGGTACCGTATCGCGTTGTCGGCGATCGAGTTCGCCGGTCAGGGACTGGGCCGGGAGGCCACCGAACTCGTGTTGGAGCACGCCTTCGACCGCATCGGCCTGCACCGGGTCTGGCTGCACGTGTACGCGTTCAACATGAGGGCCATCGCGGTGTACCGCTCGTGCGGGTTCACCGTCGAGGGGCGGCTGCGTGACGCGCTCCTGTGGGACGGGCGCAGACACGACGCCCTGCTCATGGGGGTGCTCAGGACCGCCCTCCGCGACACCTGAACGAGGGTTTTTGCCTGCGCGCGGGGTTGCGACCGCCGTGTCGCGGGGTATGCCGGTACCACTTTTCCAACGGCTCACTCCGGACAGCCGAGAGGAGCGGTGCCGGGGCCACGGTCCCGGTGCCGGTGAGGACATGAACCCGGTACCCGTTTCGTTGCCCTTCACCGACCGGTCCGAGGCGGGCCGCCGCCTCGCGGAGCGAGTGCGGCCCTTCGCGGTCCGGGACCCGCTGGTGCTGGCCCTGCCCAGAGGCGGGGTTCCGGTCGGTGCCGAACTCGCCCGTCTGCTCGACGCCGACTTCGACGTGCTCATGGTCCGCAAGGTCGGCCTGCCGGGCCGCCCCGAACTGGGCGTCGGGGCGATCTCCGAGGACGGCCACGTCATCTTCGACGACCTCGCCCTGGCCCGGATGCGCATCCCACGGCAGGCGCTGGCCGAGACGGTGGAGGCCGAGCGCAAGGAGCTCGAACGCCGACGCCGCGCCTACCGGGGCGACCGCCCCACACCCCGGATCACGGGGCGCGACTGCGTGGTCGTGGACGACGGCGTCGCCACCGGTGGCACCGCCCGGGCGGCACTGCACATGGTGCGACAGGCCGACCCCGCACAGCTCGTCCTGGCCGTACCCGTCGCCGCCCCGGAGGCGGTCGCTTCGCTGCGTGAGGAGGCCGACGAGCTGGTCGTGCTCAGCGCCCCGGACAACTTCCACGCGGTGGGGGAGTGGTACCGCGACTTCTCCCAGCTCTCCGACGGACACGTGACCGCGATCCTCGCCGAACGCGGACGCGCCCACCCGCCGGCGGACGTGGCCCGCGGGGTTCGGATCAGGGCCGGTGAGGACTACCTCGACGGTGATCTCACCATGCCCGCCGCCCTGCGCGGCGCGATCGTCCTGGCGGTGGGGGAGGGGCGGACCGACCCGCGCTGGCGGGCGATCGCCTCGGTGCTGCGACGGTCGGGCTACGCCACACTGCTGTTGGACCTGGTGACGGCGGGCGAGCGGGCCGAGCACGCCGAGGGCGTCGGCACCGAGGTTCTGGGGGAGCGGCTGAACGCGGCGGTCACGTGGTTGCGGAGGGCCACGGACGCGGCCAACGAGCCGGTGGGGGTCCTCGGTTCGGGAACGGCGGGTCCGGCGGCGCTGGTCACCGCGGCCGAGCGACCCCGGGACGTGGGCGCCGTCGTGGTGTACGGAGGCCGGATCGATCTGGCCGAACCGGCCCTGTCCAGGGTGCGGGCACCGGTCATGGTGCTCCTGGAGAGCGGTGACTCCTTCGTCCGCGAACTGAGTGAGTGGGCGCGCGGACGGATGGCCGGCCCTACCGATCTGCGGGTGATGCCGGGCGCCGAACAGCTTCTCGAAGGTGGTCAGGAGTGGCGGCAGGTGGCGGTGGAGACGCTCGACTGGTTCGACCGGCACCTGTCCGGAAGCGGGGACTGATCCCATGCCGCGCCACGCTGGTGTCCCTTGCCAGGGGCACGAGAAAACCCGCGGCGCCCTCGACGAGGAAGTCGTCGGGGCGCCGCGGGTTGTTCGGGGGCCGGGGCCACCGGGGGAGATCCGCTGATCGTGCGTCGGGAGCCTCGGCTAGGCAGCGGTGGGGNGCGGCGGCGCTCGGAGGCGCGCTCGTCCTCGTTGAGCCCGCCCCAGGTGCCGTATTTCTCCGGACGCGAGATCGCGTAGTCCAGGCAGTCGGTTCGTACCGGACAGGCCGCGCAGATCTCCTTGGCCTTGCGCTCACGGATCTCCCGCTCCGGCTGGCGTTCGCCGTCGGGGCCGAAGAAGAGCACAAGGTCCTCGCCCCGGCACGCGGCGGCATCCTGCCACCCCCAGCTCGGGCGGGGGCGCAGCGCGGCCTGCCGACGTACCTGAGACATGCTTGAACCACCTCTACTGAAATCGCTAGTAAGCTGTCGGAAAAAGCTTCAGTCACCAAAAGTTGGTCATGCGGCGTGAGGCACCCCGCACGACGCGAACGCCGGACGGTACTGGCGGTGTTCCCCGGTGTGGCTGAGACCACGAGAAGCACGGGCCTGGCGGTCCTGGACCGCCGCTGGCGGAGTGCTCTCACACGAACGGCTGGGGG
>NZ_ANBC01000822.1 GCF_000341125.1 Nocardiopsis lucentensis DSM 44048
CGGGGGGTAGGGAAATTACTCGCAGAACCGTTACCGAAACCTGATGCCCACTCGGTGGCATCTGGTGGATTGTCCGAGTTTGTCGCAAATCGCAAGATCTGCTGTCTCGCGAAGGACACAGCACATCGTATGGTGCGATGTCCCGCCTGCCTAGGGGCTCCCCCTGATGCGCCGATCACATTGTGGACAGGACCAGGGCCCGCGATAGGGCTTGACCGTATGTCCTCACCCAGGGCGACGACCGCGGAGAGGGTCCGATGCGTCCTCCCCCTAGGGGAGGAGTCGGGGAAACGGCGCCGAACGGGTCGTGGCACCCGCGCGTCCCAGCGGGTACAAGTTCGGATGCGACCCCTTCGGACCGGTCGCCCACCTGTCGTGACACACAAGGAGCAAGGCACCGTGGCCCTCTTGCGGCTCATCCTCAACATCATCTGGCTGTTCGTCGCCGGTTTCTGGCTGGCGGTCGGCTACGTCATCGCGGGCGTCATCTGCTGCGTCCTCATCGTGACGATCCCCTTCGGTGTCGCCTCCTTCCGTATGGCGAGCTACGCCCTGTGGCCCTTCGGCCGGGATCTGGTCCGCAAGCCCGGTTCGGGCGGGGGCAGCACGGTCCTCAACATCATCTGGCTCATCGTCGCCGGATGGTGGCTGACCATCGGCCACGTCGTCACCGCCGTCGGCCTGGCCGTCACTATCATCGGACTACCCATGGCGTGGGCGTCGTTGAAGATGATCCCGGTGGCCCTCGCGCCCTTCGGCAACGAGATCGTCCGCAGCGGCAGTCCCCGGGAACCCTGGCAGTTCTGAGTCGTTGGGAACCATGTGACGTGGGAGAGCCGGAGTGCGCACCCCGGCGACTCCGGTGACGGTGGCTCCTCGGGCCAGTCGGCTCCCTGACGCCCGCCCCGCAACCCCCAGAGAATGGAGTCCATGTGCAAGCCCAGCGGCCGGGAGTGTGGGCGCTCCTGAACAAGTGGATCTCGGGCCGCAGAGCCCGTGCCCAACGTCGTGCCGCCCAGGCCGAACAGCGGGTCGAGGCGGTGTCCGAGCCGGAGGTCCCCGAGGCGGAACTGGTCGGACAGGACGACGTCGGGGCGGGCGACCTTCTTCGCATGATCAGTGACGTGGCCTGGCGGGTGCTCATCATCGGAGTCGTGGCGGGGCTGCTCGTCTACGCGCTCGTCTACCTCAGCGTCGTCACTCTGCCCCTGATCCTCGCCGTGTTCCTGACCGCGCTGCTCATGCCCATGGCCAACTGGCTGCGCAGGCCCAACCCGATCAAGCGCTCCGGGTTCGGCCGGGGGCCCTCCACGGCGATCAGCATGATCTTCGGGCTCGCCGTCCTCAGCGGGGTCATCTCGCTGATCGTGACCCCCGCCGTCAGCGGCTTCGACGCCCTGGTGGACAGCGTCAACAGCGCGGTCATCCAGCTCCAGCAGCTGGACGTCCCCTTCGGTCTCGACCCCGCGCTGTTCAGCAACCTCATCGACAACGCCTGGGATCAGATCGAGGCCACGATCACCGAGAACCAGGACCAGATCCTCACCGGCGCCTGGACCGCGACGACGGCCGTGATCCAGCTGCTCGTGGGGCTGGTGCTGATGCTCGCCCTGACGGTGTACTTCGTGCACTCCGGTGACCAGCTGGTGGAGTGGATCGTCACCCTGCTGCCGCCCAAGTCCCGTCCGGGTCTGCGGTACAGCGGGAGGGTCGCCTACGGAGTGATGGGCCGCTACGTGCGCGGCGTGGCGATGGTCGGTCTGTTCGACGCGGTCGGTATCGGTATCGTCCTCATCTTCCTCATCGACACCACGCTGGCCATCCCACTGATCGTGCTCACCTTCATCGGTGCCTTCCTGCCCATCATCGGTGCCTTCCTCTCCGGTCTGCTCGCCGTGCTCGTCGCACTGGTGACCGAGAACTGGGTCGTGGCCCTGATCGTGCTCGCCGCGGTGATCCTCGTGCAGCAGCTGGAGAGCAACGTCTTCGCCCCGCGGATCTACGGCCAGGCGCTCGAACTGCCCTCGGCCGTGGTGCTCATCGCCCTGACCATCGGTGGCATCGTCGGCGGCATTCCCGGCCTGTTCCTGGCGACGCCCATCGCGGCCGTGCTCGCGGCCCTGCTGCGCAACCGGCCCCCGGTCCACCAGGCCCACACGTCCGAGGAGCACAAGGAGACCGTGGACACCGGGCCCGCGGATCCGCCCCGCGGGGAGGCAGGGGCCGACTCCTCGGCGTCGCGGGCCTGACGCGGGAAGTCTCCGCCTGGCACGGCCGAGGCCGGGGCACAGGGGAATGCGCGTCGCCCCACGCCCGTTGTGGGTGCGGAGCCGCCTCCCCGAGGCCCCGGCCGTAAACCTCGTGCCACCTTGCGCGGGGGGCGTTAGGCTGGGTCGGTCGGCCACCTCGGCCCACCACGCCGGTCGGCCGAGACCGGCCACCCCTCCTCCGCCGCAGGGCCGTTCCGCGCCCCGGTCGTCACCACCCAGTCCCACCACCGCTAGGAAGCCCCTGTCATGCTGATCGCCACCGACCTCGAACTGCGCGTCGGCCCCCGGGTCCTGCTGGAGCCGAGTACGTTCCGTGTCGCGGCGGGAGACCGGATCGGACTGGTCGGTCGCAACGGCGCGGGCAAGACGACCATGACGAAGGTGCTCGCGGGCGAGGGCCTGCCCACCAACGGCACGGTCACCTCCTCCGGCAGCATCGGTTACCTCCCCCAGGATCCGCGTACCGGCGACCTGGACGTGATCGCCAAGGACCGGATCCTCTCCGCCCGCGGCATCGACGAGGCGCTCGAAGGGCTGCGCCAGGCCGAGAAGAAGATGGCCAGCACCGACACCAAGACACGGAACAAGGGCGTGCGCGCCTACGCCCGGTGGGAGGAGCGGCTGCACGTGCTGGGCGGATACGCCGCCGAGTCCGAGGCCGCCGCGATCGCCTCTAGCCTGGGGTTGCCCGACAGCGTGCTCTCCCAGCCGCTGCACACGCTCTCCGGCGGCCAGCGCCGACGGATCGAACTGGCGCGCATCCTCTTCAGCGGTGCCGACACCCTCCTCCTCGACGAGCCCACCAACCACCTTGACGGCGACTCCATCGTCTGGCTGCGCGACTTCCTCAAGAGCCACCAGGGCGGCCTCATCGTCATCAGCCACGACGTGGAACTGGTCGAGCACGTGGTCAACAAGGTGTTCTACCTGGACGCCAACCGCAGTGTCATCGACATCTACAACATGGGCTGGAAGCAGTACCTGACCCAGCGCGAGGCCGACGAGCGCCGTCGCCGCCGGGAACTGGCCAACGCCGAGAAGCAGGCCGACACCCTGCGCAAGCAGGCGGACAAGTTCCGGGCCAAGGCGTCCAAGGCGCGAGCCGCCCAGCAGATGCTCAACCGGGCCGACCGGATCATGGGCGGCGTGCAGGGTGTGCGCAAGTCCGACCGGGTCGCCAAGCTGCGGTTCCCCGACCCCGCCCCCAGCGGCCGGACGCCTCTCATGGCGGAGGGGCTGTCCAAGTCGTACGGGTCCCTGGAGATCTTCTCCGGGGTCGACCTGGCGATCGACCGGGGCAGCCGCGTCGTGATCCTCGGGCTCAACGGCGCGGGCAAGACCACGCTCCTGAGACTGCTCGGCCGGGTCGAGGAGCCCGACACGGGACAGGTCGTGCCCGGCCACGGACTCAAACTCGGCTACTACGCCCAGGAGCACGAGACCCTGGACGTGGACCGGAGCGTCCTGGAGAACATGATGAGCGCCGCCCCGGACCTACCCGAGGTCGAGGCACGCAAGACGTTGGGCTCCTTCCTGTTCACCGGTGACGACGTGGACAAGCCCGCCGGGGTGCTCTCCGGAGGGGAGAAGACCCGTCTGGCCCTGGCCACGCTGGTCGTCTCCAGCGCCAACGTGCTCCTCCTGGACGAGCCGACCAACAACCTCGACCCGGCCAGCCGCGAGGAGATCCTGGCGGCACTGCGCAACTACAAGGGCGCGATCGTGCTGGTCACCCACGACGAGGGTGCGGTCGAGGCACTGCAACCCGAGCGGGTCATCCTGCTGCCCGACGGTGTCGAGGACGTGTGGAACACCGAGTTCGAGGACCTCATCGCCCTGGCTTGATCCGGGGGTGGAACAGGTGACGGGCGGTGTGGGGCCGGGGACGCACGAGTGCCCGGGAGGTTCACCGCCGCCCGTTTCGGACATCCGCGGTGGCGCTCCGAAACCCTGTCCGAGGAGAGTATCCGGGACGCGGTGCACCGTTGGGGTGGCGGCGTTCCGTTCCGGTACCGGATCATGGCGGAGAGTACGATCCGGCTCACCACGACCTCGAGGAGTGATCAGTGAACGACGCGCTGAGCAAGGGCACCCGCGTGTCCGGGGAGGACCGATCGGCCCTGGCCACCCAACTCAAGCGCCGCTATGACGCGGGGGAGAGCATCCGCACGCTGGCAGCCGCCACCGGCCGGGCCNGCGAGGCGGGGGTCGAGCTGCGCGGGCGCGGCGGGGCGACGCGCCGACCGGGGCCCGGCGCCTGACCGACGCTTGTCGGGGTCTTCCGCCTCGGATTGGTTACCAGCCAGTAATGTCAGGGTGGAACCCGACACGACGGAGGAACCCATGGCAGAGGCCCCGAACGCCCCCGCGAGCGCTCCCACCCAAGAGGAGCTGCACCGTGCCGGTCTGAGACTGGCGGTGGACGGCCCGGTCGCAAGGATCACCATCAGCCGTCCGGAGCGCCGCAACGCGATGACCGGCCGTACGTGGACCACCCTGGCCCACATCGGCCAGACGCTGCCGGACGATGTCCGAATCATCGTCATCACCGGAGACGGTGACATCTTCTCCGCCGGCATCGACCTCAACATGTTCACCCCCGAGGGAGTCGACGGCGAGCGGTCCATCGTCGCGGGCCTGGCCGACGGTTCGGCGGACGAGGCCGCGTTGGAGGAGTACATCGCCAGCCTCCAGGAGGGGTTCCTGTGGCTGGGCCCGCCC
>NZ_ANBC01000823.1 GCF_000341125.1 Nocardiopsis lucentensis DSM 44048
TGACCGTCGCGGCGGTGCGCGGCCACGCGATCGGCGCCGGGTTCCAGTTGGCCCTGTCCTGTGACATCCGCGTCCTGGCCGACGACGCCTCCCTGTGTATGAAGGAGCCCGCGCTCGGCCTCGTCCCGGACCTGACCGGGACCAAGCCGCTCGTGGACATCGTGGGGGTGCACCGCGCGACCGAGATCTGCCTGACCGCGCGCCGGGTGGGCGCGAGCGAGGCACGTGAGCTGGGCCTGGCCGAGCTGGTCGTCGGCGTCGACGAACTGCACGGGGCCGTCGACGACCTCGTCGAGGGGCTGCTCGCCACCAACCGCGACGCCGCCACCGCCACCAAGGCACTGCTTCAGCAGGCGGCGGGCAACACGCTCGAACAGCAGGTCGCCGCCGAGCGTCGGGCCCAGATCGGCCGACTCACCGCGCTCGCCGAGGCGACGGCCGCCGGCTCCAGATAGCGGGAGAGCCCGCCGGAGACGGGGTGGGAGACCTGGATCACCGGGGAAAACCACCCATCCCGTCCCCGATGCGGGGGGATCTCTAGTACGCTGCTCCAGGCGGTCATTCCATTGCCGCGCGCATCCGAGCGTGCCGGGCCGCACAAGACGCGGACAGCGTGTCGACGGCGTCGACGCCACTCTTGACCCGAAGAGTCCAGGAGCCCCATCTGAATCGGGGCCCGCTTCCGCGTGTGATCAGGCGCGTTTGTGTGATTTCTTCGCTGGGTCCCCGGGCCGTGTGGAGCCTTCCTCGAAACGCCGCCAAACGATGAGGAAGGTACACGTCACTTGACGGACACTGCCGTAGAGCCTGCCTTCGACGCCCTCGGGCTTCCCCAGGACATCGTCGACGAGCTGGCCAAGAACGGTGTGACCACCCCGTTCCCGATCCAGGCCGCCACGATCCCCGACGCCATCGACGGACGCGACGTCCTCGGCTGCGGCCGCACCGGATCGGGCAAGACCCTGGCCTTCGGCCTGCCGGTCCTGACGCGCTGCTCCGAGCGCCGCGCCGCCTCCGCTCGTCCCCGGGCCCTGATCCTGGTGCCCACCCGTGAACTGGCGCATCAGGTGCGTGACGCCCTGCGCGGCTACGCCCGCGTCCTGGGCGTGCGCGTCGGCGACGTCGTGGGCGGCAGCTCCTACACACGTCAGATCAACGAACTCCGCCGCGGCGTCGACGTCCTCGTCGCCACCCCGGGCCGCCTCACCGACCTGATCGAGCAGGGCGCGTGCGACCTGGGCGACGTGGAGATCTCGGTGCTGGACGAGGCCGACCAGATGTGCGACATGGGCTTCATGCCGCAGGTCAGCGAGCTGCTCGACCAGGTGCACCCGGACGGCCAGACCCTGCTGTTCTCCGCCACGCTCGACGGCGACGTCGACAAGCTGGTGCGCAAGTACATGGACAACCCGCGCACCCACTCGGTGGACCCGCCGGTCTCCCAGGTCACCACCATGGAGCACCACCTGCTCAAGGTGCTGCCGCGCGACAAGAACAAGATCGTCGCCCAGATCGCCGCGCGCGAGGGCCGCACGATCCTGTTCGTGCGCAGTAAGTACCGCGCCGACACGATCAGCGAACAGCTGGTCCAGGCCGGTGTGCCCTGCGCGTCCCTGCACGGCGGCAAGACGCAGAGCGTGCGCACCCGAACCCTCGCCAAGTTCCGCGAGGGCCGTATCCAGGCCCTGGTCGCCACCGACGTCGCCGCACGCGGCATCCACGTCGACGGCATCGACCTGGTCGTCAACATCGACCTGCCCACCGGCCACAAGGACTACCTGCACCGCGGCGGCCGCACCGCCCGCGCGGGCTCCTCGGGCGCCGTGGTGTCCCTGGTGGCGCCCAACCAGCGCCGTATGGCCCGCCGCCTGCTCAACGACGCCGGCGTGGACGCCAAGCAGCACCTGGTCAACCCCGGTGACGAGCTGCTCACCGAGGTGACCGGGGCCAAGGAGCCCAGCTGGGAGCCGTGGATCGAGCCGCCGGAGCCCGAGCGTCCGCGCCGCGGCCGTGGCGGCC
>NZ_ANBC01000824.1 GCF_000341125.1 Nocardiopsis lucentensis DSM 44048
GGCATCGCGGTACTGATCCGCGCTGACGGGCACCCCTGACACGGGTCCCCGGGCATGACATCGGGCTCGGGTCCGGCTTCGGCCGGGCCCGAGCCCCTTCGCGTCCGGGGTCAGCGGACGGTCGCCGAGGGAGTGGACTCGCCCAGGTCGCGGCCGCGCGTCTCGCGCGCGACCGCCACCGCGACCAGCGTCACGGCGCACATGGCCGTCAAGTACAGCGCCACGGGCAGCGAGGAGCCGAACGCGGCGAGCAGGGCGGTCGCGATCAGCGGAGCCAGGCCACCGGCCACGATCGACGCGAGCTGGTAGCCGATGGAGGCACCCGAGTAGCGCACCCGTGTGCTGAACAGTTCCGAGAAGAAGGCCGCCTGCGGCCCGTACATGGCGCCGTGGAAGATCAGGCCCACCGTGGCGGCCAGAGTCGCCGACCAGAAGGTGCCCATGTCGATGAGCGGGAAGAAGGCGAAGCCCCACAGGGCGATCCCGATCGCTCCGACCATGACGACCGGCCGCCTGCCGATCCGGTCGGACAGCGCGCCCCAGGCGGGGATGGTCACCAGGTGGACCGCGGAGGCCACCAGGACCGCGTTGAGCACCTGCCCGTTGGACAGCTCCGCCTCCTGGGTGGCGTAGACGAGGATGAACGCGGTGACGATGTAGTACGACACGTTCTCCGCCATCCGCACACCCATGGCGACGAGGGCCTCGCGCCAGTGGTCGCGCAGGACGCCGACGATGGGGGCGCGCTCCGATGTTGGGGCGGCCTCGGCGCGTTCGCGGGCCTCGCGGAACACCGGGGACTCGCTGACGGCGAGACGGATCCACAGTCCGACGATCACCAGGACCCCGGACAGCAGGAACGGCACCCGCCAACCCCAGTCGAGGAAGGTCTCGTCGGCCATCGTCACGGACAGGATCGCCAGCACGGCGGTGGCGAGCAGGTTGCCGCCCGGCGCGCCGGCCTGCGGCCAGGAGGCCCAGAAGCCGCGGTGTTCCGGGCGCCCGTGTTCGGAGACGAGTAGGACCGCGCCGCCCCACTCACCGCCCAGGGAGAAGCCCTGGACGACGCGCAGGAGCGTGAGGAGCAGGGGTGCGGCCACGCCGACCGCCGCGTATGTCGGCAGCAGGCCGATGGCGAACGTCGACCCACCCATCATCAGCAGGCTGATCACCAGGAGCTGTTTGCGGCCGATCCGGTCGCCGAAGTGCCCGAAGACCAGACCGCCCAGCGGTCGGGCCACGAATCCCACCGCGTAGGTGGTGAACGCCAACATGGTGCCGACCAGAGGGTCGGCCTCCGGGAAGAAGACCTGGTTGAAGACGAGCGCCGCGGCGGCGCCGTAGAGGAAGAAGTCGTACCACTCGATCGTCGTGCCGATGAGGCTGGCCGTCACCACGCGCAGGATGGATGTCCTGGGCTGATCCGGGGCCGGGGAGGAGGCGGTGTTCGGTTCCATGGGACGAACGGTAGGGACCGGACGTGACCTGGGCCATATCCCCCGCCCCCACAGGTGGGCGCGCCGTCATGTGGGACATCGGCATAGGGCGGGCGACAGGACCGTGACGGTCCTTTGCCGGGATTTCGCGTGTCCCGCTCGCACGGCGCACCCGACCTCACGGACAGTGGCGGGACGGCCCCGGTCCCGGTCCGGGGTGACCGCGCCGCCGGGAGGGGAACGGGTGAACGTCCTGAACGACGCCATCGTCGCCGTCAACGACGTGTTCTGGAGCTGGATCGTCATCCCGCTCCTGATCGTCCTGGCGGTCTACTTCACGCTGCGCTCGGGCATCGTCCAGCTCCGGCTGCTACCGGAGATGTTCCGAGTCATCCGCAGCAGCCCGGGCATCGCCCCCGACGGCAAGAGGGAGATCTCCTCCTTCCAGGCCTTCGCGATCTCGGCTGCCTCCCGCGTGGGAACGGGCAACATCGTCGGTGTGGCCACCGCGATCGTCCTGGGCGGACCCGGAGCGGTGTTCTGGATGTGGCTGATGGCGACCGTGGTGGGTTCGGCCGCCTTCGTGGAGTCCACCCTGGCACAGCTGTACAAGGTGCGGTCCGACACCGGGTTCCGCGGCGGCCCCGCGTACTACATGCTCCACGGGCTCGGCCAGCGGTGGATGGGCGCGCTCTTCGCCGTCGTCCTCATCATCACCTTCCCACTGGTGTTCAACTCAGTGCAGGCCAACAGCATCTCCTCGGCGGTCTCCACCACGGTCGCGGAGCTCGGGGGGCCGGACGGATGGGTGCTGGACGTCGTCGTCGGACTCGTCCTGGTCGGGCTCGTGGCCCTCATCATCTTCGGCGGAGTCCGGCGCATCGCCCACGTGACCGAGGCGCTGGTCCCCGGGATGGCCCTGTTGTACGTCCTGCTCGGGTTGGTCGTCGTCGCGCTCAACATCGGCGAGCTGCCACGGGTCATCGGCGACATCTTCGCCTCGGCGTTCGGTCTCCGGGAGTTCGTCGCGGGTGGTGTGGGCGCGGCGATCGTCCAGGGCATGCGACGGGGAATGTTCTCCAACGAGGCGGGTCTGGGCTCGGCCCCCAACGCGGGAGCCACCGCGTCGGTGTCGCACCCGGTCAAGCAGGGACTGGTGCAGTGCCTGGGCGTCTACTTCGACACCCTACTGATCTGCACGGTGACCGCGTTCATCGTCCTGGTGCCCGAGCCGGAGTACGGAGGCGTGGGGGGAGCCCAGGTCACGCAGGCGGCCTTGGAGACCAGCCTGGGGGGATGGGCGGTGCACGCGCTCACCGTCATCCTGTTCCTGCTCGCCTTCTCCTCCGTGTTGGGCAACTACTACTACGGTCAGACCAACATGAGGTTCCTCGACGCCGAACCGCGCCACCTGACCTATTTCCGCGTGCTCGTGCTGGTGGCCGTGTTCGCCGGGAGCGTGGCTCCGCTGACCCTGGTGTGGAGCTTCGCCGACGCCTTCATGGGTGTGATGGCGGTGATCAACCTCATCGCGCTGGTGCCGCTGTCCGGGGTCGCCTTCCGCCTGCTGGCGGACTACGGCCGCCAGTACCGCAACGGCCTGGATCCGCAGTTCACCCTGGCCAAGATGCCCGACCTGAGGAACGTACAGTGTTGGGGGAATCCCTCGGGCGCGCTGCCCGAGGACGTGGTCCGCGAGCACGGGGTCAGACTGGGGGATCCGGTGGTGCCGACCGGCGACCAGGACCGTCCCGAGGACGGTGGGGAGGGGGAGGACGCCGGCGGCGGGCGCTGACGCGGACGGCTTCGAACGGAGGCGGCCCGCGTTGTCCACAGGCCGCCACCGCCGGACCCGAACGAAAACGGTTTTCGGTTACCATTCCTGAAGATCCCGCCAGACCACTCGGAGTAGCACCGTGTCCGATCGGACCCCGACCCCCTCGTCGGATTCCACCCCGCACGCCTCCCTGGGCGACTCCCTCGCCGTGGGGTGGGACGAACGCGGGGACGAACTCCCGCCCTCGGACTGGGGGCGCCGCACCGGAGCGCGCAGGACCGGTACCGTCTGGTTGTTCGCCCTGTTCATCACCGCGATGGCGGTGGCGCACGCCTGGCTGTCCGACCAGCTGACCAGCGAGGCCTTCCTCGCCTGGGCCACCGTCTTCACCGCGATCAGTTTCCAGGCCCTGCCCTTCCTGGTGTTCGGCGTCGCCCTGTCCGCGGCGCTCACCGCGTTCGTGCCGGCCTCGGTCTACCAGCGGTTCTTTCCGTCCAGGCCCAGTGCGGCGGTTCCGGTCGCGGGACTGTCCGGAGCGCTCCTGCCGGGGTGCGAGTGTGCCTCGGTGCCCATCGCCGGGAGCCTGGTCAAGCGGGGGGTCGCTCCGGCGGCCGCGCTCACGTTCCTGCTGGCCGCGCCCGCCATCAACCCGGTCGTCATGATCGCCACGGCGGTGGCCTTCGCGGGACAGCCCGAGATGGTGCTGGCCCGGTTCGGGGCGTCGTTGCTGGCGTCGGTGGTCATCGGCTGGATCTGGGTGCGGTTCGGCCGAGCGGACTGGCTGCGGCTGCCCACTCCCACCCACGCGGAGGGGGCGGGCCGGTGGGTGGTCTTCCGGGACTCGATGCTGCACGACATGATGCACGCGGGCGGCTACCTCGTGGTCGGCGCGCTGGCGGCGGCGAGCCTCAACATCTTCGTGCCGCGTGAGTGGCTGGGGTCGGTCGCCGAGGCCCCGGTGATCTCCGTCCTGGTCATGGCGGCTCTGGCGATCCTGTTGTCCATCTGCTCGGAGGCCGACGCGTTCGTCGCGCTCAGCTTCACCGACTTCTCGCCCACCGCCAAGCTCGCGTTCATGGTGATCGGTCCGATGGTGGACCTCAAGCTCATCGCGATGCAGGCGGCGGTGTTCGGCTGGCGGTTCGCCGTCCGCTTCGCCCCGCTGTGCCTGGTGGTCGGACTACTCAGCACGTTCGTGATCGGAGGACTGCTCCTGTGAACCGCATCGCCCAGGGACTGACCCTCGTGCTGTTGGGGGCGGCTGCCCTGACCAGTACGGTCCCCACGAACATGTACCTCAACTGGGTCAAACCGGGGTTCGGCCCCTTCCTGATCGCGGCCGGGGTGGTCACGGTGGCCCTCGGCGTCGCGGTGGTGGCGGCGGAGATCCGCGGCGGGAGCCGCGCGGAGGACGACGGGGCGGACCACTCGGCGTGCGCGGTGGCGGCCGCCGAGGGGGGTGCGGACGGTGGCGGACGCGCCGGCCACGACCACGCGCGGGCGCCGCGTGTGGCCTGGCTGCTGCTCGTGCCGGTCCTGGCGGTCTTCGTCGTGGCCCCACCGGCTCTGGGCTCCTACACCGTCGAGCGGAGCGAGCCCGCCAGCGCACCGCAGGAGGGCCCGCCCTCCGGCCGGTTCGACGACGGGCTGGATGAGGCGGCGCCAGGCGAGGTCGTGCGCATGGACATCCGTCAGTTCGTCATGCGGGCCTGGGTGGACGAGGAGCGCGCGCTGGCCGGTCGCGAGGTCGAACTGACCGGGTTCGCCGTGCCCAATGACGAGGGCGAGGGGTGGTACCTGGCCCGGCTCCAGATGGCCTGCTGCGCGGCCGACGCCATCGTCAACCGGGTGCTCGTCACCGGAGGGCCCGAACCGGAGGCCGACACCTGGTGGACGGTGCGCGGCACGTGGGTCGAGCCCGAGGGCGAACTGGTCGACGTCAGCGAGCACCGCTTCGACGCCCTGGAGTGGGAGACGGTGGACAACCCGCCGGACCCGTACGAGGCGTGATCGATCGCCCGGCGCCGTCGTGGCCACGGTCCTCGGGCCCCGAGGCGGCCGATGCGCCTGGCCGCCGGGTCGTCGGCACGGTCGTCCTCGCCCCCTTGAGGGCGCCGGACGGAAGACGCAGGACGGTTGCGTGGCCAGATCCGCATCGCCACACCGGACACCATCCGACACTTGTGCGTCACTTTGAGCAACAATGGCCGGGTGTCAGATTGGGGCGGAAGAGCCAGAGCGACGTGGCGTCGGATACGTCCAAGGTCGATCCGTGCCCGGGTGACCATATGGGCCGTCGCGGTGCTGATCCTCGTCATCGGGCTGTGGTCGCTGGCGACCGCCATCGCGGTCCGTGAACTGGTCCTGGACCGGGATCGCGACCAGGCGGCCCGAGCCGCCCGCGTGGTCATCGAAGACATCGCCGTCAGCCGGTACGAGGATCTGATCCCCGCCGAGTCACCCGTCCTGTGGATTCAGGTCATCGACCGCGAGACCCACGAGGTGCTGGCGTTCAGCGCGGCCGAACAGGGTGAGCCACCCCTCGCCATACCCGACGCGACCTCCGACACCGCCCGCTTCGAAACCACGATGTGCGGTGACGAGGCGGACCACAGGGACCGCGAGTGTCTGCTCGTCGTCGGCTACGAGGTCAACGGGTCCGCCTACGGGGACGTCTGGGTCCTGGCCGCCACGCCTCGGCCCACGCTTTTGGAGACCAACACACCGGAGATCGTGATGGGCGGTATGTCGGGGCTGCTGCTCGGTATCACCGCCGTCGTCACCTGGTACGGGGTCGGCCGGGCTCTGCGTCCCGTGGAGCGGATCAGCGCGGAACTGGACCGCATGTCGGCCAGCAACCTCGACCGCAGACTTCCCGTGCCGAGGAGCCAGGACGAGATCGCCCACCTGGCCCGCACCGCCAACGCCAGCCTCGAACGGCTCCCCGCGGNNTGGCCAAGCAGCGCCGGTTCGTCTCCGACGCCTCCCACGAGCTACGCAACCCCATCGCCGGGATGCGGACACGGATCGAGGTCGAGCTCTCCGACCCCGAGCCCGACCCCCACGCGCGTGAACTCCTGCTCACCGCCCTGCTCGCCGACACCGAGCGGCTGGAGAACATCGTCGCCGACCTGCTGGAGCTGGCGCGCCTGGACACCGGGGCGACGGCCGCCAGCGAGCGCGTGGACCTGTCCGCCCTGGTGGCGGAGGAACTCGTCGGCAGACGGAACGGCCCCGTGATCCAGGTGCACTCGGCCGGTCCCGTGTGGGTGCTCGCCAACCGGCTGCGTGTGGCCCGCGTGCTGACCAACCTGGTCGCCAACGCCGAGCGGCACGCCAGGTCACGTATCGACATCACCGTCGACCGCGAGGGGGAGTCGGCCGTGCTCCGGGTCCACGACGACGGAGCCGGTGTGCCGGAGAGGGACCGGGAGCGCGTGTTCGAGCGCTTCGCGCGCCTGAGGGAATCCCGTGAGCGCGACCCCGGTGGAAGCGGTCTGGGGCTGCCCATATCCCGGGAGATCGCCGAGGACTACGGCGGGACGCTCACGGTCGGGGCGAGCGACCGGCTCGGCGGTGCCGTGTTCACCTTCAGGCTTCCCGCCGAGCCGGGTCGACTGGCCTGATCCCGTGGCCGGGGCCTACCCGGTGGCGTCGCCGTCGGAGAGCACGACCTCGTCGGGTGTGGGGCGCTCCAACTCGAACGCGAGGATCGCTCCGCCACCGCCGTCGGTGCTCATGGGCTCCTGGAGGATCTCGATCTCCTCGCCGGCGTGGTGCTGGATGACCATCACCCCGGTGTAGCCGCTGTGGTCGTCCTCGCTCGCGGCGAAGGGGACCAGCCCCGGCCCCGTCCACTCGTGGGAGTTCAGGGTGGTCAGGAGCGCCTCGCGGTTCAGGTCCGGGCCCACCTCCATGAGCACCTGGGCGAACAGCGTCGCCTGCGCCATGCCGTAGATCGTGGTGTCGGTGAAGGGGGTGCCCTCGTTGTACTGCTCGTGGATGTCCCGGTAGAACGCGGTCCACGGATCGTCGGACTGGGACACCATGGGCAGGAACGCGGTCATGATCAGTCCGTCCAGGAAGGCCTCGGGCGGGATGTCCTCGGCCGGGGTGCCCTCGGCGAACTCCTCGATCAGACCGGTGACGATCCGCACGTCGCCGCCGAAACTGGGCGCCACCCACTGGGGCTCGTACCCGGTCGCGGCCGCCTCCATGACGGCCAGGCCCAGGTAGGAGGGGATGCAGTAGCACACGGCGATCTCGGCGCCGGACTCCTTCATCGCCGCGATCTGACCGGAGAGCTCGGGCACCCCGGGGTCGTAGGACTCCCAGGCCACGATCTCCTCGGACAGGTACTGCTCGATCCCGGCGTGCGACGCGGGGCCCACGTCGTCGTTCTGGTAGAGGAGGGCGACGTCGTCACCGGCGAAGTTCTCGGCGAGGAACTGTCCCTGGACCTTGGCCTCCCGGGTGTAGTCCACCTGGAAGCCGTAGCTGTAGGGGTATTCCTCGGGCTGGTCCCAGGCCAGGGCGCCGGAGGAGACGAACAGGTCCGGTACCCCCTGGTCGTTGAGCTCGTCGATGACCGACTCGTGGGTCGGCGTGCCCAGTCCGCCGAGCATCGCGAAGATCTCGTGGTCCTCCAGGAGGGTGCGGGTGACCTCCTGGGTGTGGGCCGGGTCGAAGCCGTCGTCCTGGACCTGGTACTCGATACGGCGGCCGTGGATGCCNGCTGGACACGTGGCGGAATCCGGGCGCGGCCGCTCCGGTGAGCGGCTGGTGCGTACCGATGATCACGGCGTCGTCGGTCACGCCCTGGGTGTTGTCCGCGTCGGCATCGCCCTCGCCCGACTGGCCGAGGGAGCAGGAGGTCGCCAACATCGCGACGGCCAGGGCCGCGGCGAGGGAACTCAGTGGTCGCATGGTGGTGTGTCCTGTGGGTCCGTGGTGTGTTACGGCGGGGATGGGCCCGTGCGCGGGGAGGTGCCGCTCCGGGGTGGTGCGGGGTGCTACCCAAGGTAGGTTACTGGCGAGTACACACCATACGCGTGGCGCACGCCACTACGGCCTCGGGGTGGCGCGCGTGCTCACCGACCAGCGCGTGGGCAAGGCCCCGCGTCGGGCGGCCCACCTCCGGAGCGGATGCGGGGCGCGCGCACAGCGGCCGGAGCAGGCGGGCCTCGGCGCCCGGCCCACACCGGCACGCGCCGTTTCGTGCGCGAATCCGCTCAGGTGGGATACCGCCCGACGGTCCCGTTCAGGTGTTGCTCGTTCGGTTCCCCGGGTGAGGGCCTCGTGCGTTGACACGGGCCTTGGGCGCTTGGGGTGGTACGTGGCGTCGCGGTGTCCGCGCGGTGGGGTCCACTGTGCCTCCCGGGGACGTGGGGTCAGCCGCAGGCCAGCGCCGGAGGGCGTTCGGGGTGGCGTTCGACCGGGAGGGGCAGGGAGTCCGCGAGGGTGATCGCGATGGGGGCGTCGGTGGGGGCGAGCCGCCGCATCGGAATCCGGGTACGGGAGTCGGCGCCCGCGTGGACGGCGACTCGGACGGGGGAGGAACCGACGAAGACGTCCTCCCGGTTGTGGGTCGTGCCCTCGGGCATGGCGATGGCGATGACCGACCAGTCCCCCGGGGGAACGTCCGCGAGGGCGAACTCCGTACGCCCGTGCGCGGGGAGGGCCAGAGACACGACCGGTGCCTGCTGCGGGATGCGCTCCTGGTAGGCGCCGACCAGCACGGTCGTCTCCGGGGGGTGTCGGGGGAGCTCGATGACTCCGCTCAGTCTCCCCGCGTTGTGTCGGTGCCCGACACGCCGCCGGCCGACCCTGTTCAGCTCCCCCAGGGGCGGCATGCGGCTGAAGCCGCCGGACGCGGCCACGAGCAGCCGCTCGACCTCGGGCTGCCGGTACTGGCGCGGAGACATCCCCACGGCACGGGTGAATCGGCTCGTGAAGGTGCCCACGCTGTTGTATCCGACGCTGTGGACGATGTCGCAGACGGTCATGGGTGAGGCGATGAGCCGTTTCTTGGCCTCGAACATGCGAACCGCGGTGAGGTACTTGCCAGGGGGAACACCGACCTCCTGTGCGAAGACCCTGGACAGGTGGAAGGGACTGACGAAGACTTCGGCGGCGATATCAGCCAGGGTGATCGGCTCGGAATAGCGTGTGTGTATGGACGAGACGGCCTGACGAACCGATTCTCGCACTCTCTCTCCTACGTGGTTCTGAACCAGCATGGCGATCACTGGGCGGGGAGTTCGCCGTGGCGGAGGCGCTCGGGCGCTCATCGCTCCATCCTTGCCACGCTCTCTTCGCCGAACGTCTTCCGCATTGCTCTTTTCCGTATCTCGGATTCCTTGTTCGGCGCTGTGCGAAGGCACTCTCCAACGGGTCGACGAACCTAAATCGAGGTTCCTCATCCTCCGGTCCCACAATTCGGATAGAGGGATCGGTCGGTGCTTTCCCCGCGTGCGCGGACCCACGTCCCGTAGAGCAACGCGGAAGAGGACGGGACGTCACGCGCGATCGACGATGGACATGGCGCCGTACCCCGAACGCGACGGTTCACGGACGGGGAGCGGACATCCGATGACGACCCTGGGGAGTGGCCGATGGCCGTGGTACAGAACACCTACCGGGCATGCCGGGACGGAGTCGACGTGATCAACACCCGCGGCCACCGTGCGGGACTGCGGATCTTCATGGTGATCGTGCTCGCGCACTGGGCCGAACACCTGGCCCAGGCCGCGCAGATCTACGCGCTGGACTGGCCGGTGCCCGAGGCCAGGGGCGTGCTCGGCATCCCCTTCCCGTGGCTGGTCACCTCCGAGTGGCTGCACTACGGTTACGCGCTGGTGATGCTCGCGGGTCTGTTCCTCCTGCTCCCGGGCTTCACGGGGCGCTCCCGGACGTGGTGGTGGATCTCCCTCGGCATCCAGATCTGGCACCACTTCGAGCACCTGCTGCTGCTGATCCAGGCCCTGATCGGGGCCAACATCGCCGGTCTGGACGCTCCGACCAGCCTCGTCCAGCTGATCATCCCGCGCGTGGAGCTGCACCTGCTGTACAACTCCCTCGTCTTCGCCCCGATGGTGGTCGCCCTGTACCTGCACGCGCGACCCCGGCCCGAGGACCGGAGCACGATGGTGTGCGACTGCGTCGACGACCAGGAGGAGACGTCGGAGGTCGCCGCGTGACCCGCCGCCGGGCGGCACGCAGTCGGGTGGGCGCCTTCCCGATCGTGGTCCTGCTGCTCGGTGTGCTCCTCGTCTACCTGGGCGGAGGCAACGTGGACCGGAGCATCCGAGCGCTGCGCGCGGACGGCGACCCGGGCCGGTTCACCGCGGCCGCGCAGGACTGCGTGAACCACTTCGGCCACGTGTCTTGCACCTGCTACGGCGACTACCGTGCCGACGACGGTTCCGTGGAGCGCGAGTGGGTCTACCTCGCGGGCGGTGACTTCGCGTGCGAGGAGGGCTCGGTGTCGGCGGCCGTGGACATCGGCGCGAACACCCGCGTGTACCACCCCGACGGGTCGCACGAGTGGATCGCCACCGCGGCGCTGATCCTGGCCGGACTGGTGATGGCGGTGTGGTCGGCGCTGCCGTGGGTGCGCGCCGCCGTTCGTTCGAGGCGCTGAGCGGGTCAGTCGCCGAGGGAGCCGCCCGCCGAGTCCTCCTCGACGGTCCGCGGCCGGGGGGCCGCCACCGACTTCGGGGAGCGGTCCAGAATCTCGCGCGCGGCCCGGGCGACACGGCCTGAGGCCTGGTGGATCGGGCTGTCGCGGCGCCAGACCAGGAGGTGGCGCAGTCGGATCGGGGCCTCGGCCAGCGGACGGACCACGACGCCGCCGGAGGTGTCGAAGTCCGACTGGCACGGGGCCACGGCGCGGTGGTCGCGGATGAGGTCGTGGATCTCGGAGCGGTCGTAGAGACGGAAGGGCACGTTCGGAGTGAACCCGGCCCGTTGGCAGGCCAGGTAGAAGCATTCCGGCCAGCCGCTCCCATCCGGCGGTGTGAGCGCCCACGGGCTGTCGCCGAGATCGGCCAGACGCACCGTCGGTCGGTCGGCCTGGGGATGGTTCTCCCACAGCGCGACGTACAGCGGCTCGACAGCCAGCACCGCCCACGCGAGCGGTCCGTCGGCGGGCAGGTCGCGGTCCACATAGTCGACGGTGGTGCCCACGTCCAGACGGCCGGCGCGGACCAGGTCGGTCACCAGTTTGGGGGAGTACTCGGTGCGCACGTTGACGGGGACGCCGGGGAAGACCTCGGGCAGCCGCGCGGACAACTCCAGCGCCAGCGGCCCCACCCCGCCGATCCTGAGCGTGGTCGGGGAGGAGCGGCGCGCCGTGATGTCGTTCAACAGGTCGTCCATGGACAGCAGGACGGAGCGTGCGCGGACCAGGACGAACTCGCCCAGCTCGGTCGGGCTGACACCGGACCGCCCCCGGTGGAAGAGCGGGCCGCCGACCTCGCGCTCGATGCGTTGCAGCTGGGTGGTCAGGGCGGGCTGCGACGTCGACAGGGCCGCGGCGGCGCGGGTCACGCTGCCGGTGTCGGCCAGGAGGCAGAGGGTGCGCAAGTGGCGGAGTTCCAGGTCCATGCGTGGAATGTAGGACGCGCGGGGGGTGTGTGTACAGACGGGTGTTCGCGGGTCGTCGACCCGTACGCGCCGTCAACCCGATCGCGCCCAGGCTTCCCCGTCGTCCAGCCCCGTGCTTCGCTGTGATCGATCTTGTGGGATAGGGTGCCGTTCGTCACCATATAGTTGGACGACCTACTAAATAGGCCGTGGGTCGCCGCACCGTGGGAGAGGCTTCATGGCGGTCGAACGCACACTGCACACACCCGAGGCGGAACAGCTCCTGGAGCTGACCCGGGAGATCGTGGACAAGGAGCTGCTCCCGCGCGCCGCCGAGGACGAGGACAACGCCGCCTTCCCGCGCGACGCCTTCCGCACACTCGGCGCCGCCGGACTGCTCGGCCTGCCCTACCCCGGCGAGTACGGCGGCGGCGACCAGCCCTACGAGATCTACCTCCAGGTCGTCGAGGAACTCGCCCGCGGCTGGCTCGCGGTCGGCCTGGGCGTGAGCGTCCACACCTTGTCCTGCTACCCCGTGGCCGCCTTCGGCACCGACGACCAGAAGGCCGCCCACCTGCCCGACATGGTCGGCGGCGACCTCCTCGGCGCCTACTGCCTGTCCGAGACCGCCTCCGGCTCCGACGCCGCCGCCCTCACCACCCGCGCCGAACCCGTCGAGGGCGGTTACCGCGTCAACGGCGCCAAGGCGTGGATCACCCACGGCGGACGGGCCGACTACTACGCCCTCTTCGCCCGTACCGGCGCCCCCGACTCCGGCGCGCGCGGCATCAGCTGCTTCCACGTCCCGGCCGACACCCCCGGGCTGGGCGCGGCCGCCCCCGAACGCAAGATGGGTATGTCCTCCTCGCCCACCGCCGGGGTGCTCTTCGACGACGTCCGACTCGGCGCGGACGCCCTCATCGGCGAACGGGACCGGGGCTTTGGCATCGCCCTGGCGGCCCTGGACTCCGGACGGCTCGGCATCGCGGCCTGCGCGGTCGGTCTGGCCCAGGCCGCGCTGGACGCGGCGCTCGCCTACTCCCGCGAACGCCGCCAGTTCGGCACGGCCATCGGCGACTTCCAGGGCGTGGGCTTCATGCTCGCCGACATGGCGACCCAGATCGCCGCGTCCCGCGAGCTGTACCTGTCCGCGGCCCGGCTCCGCGACGCGGGCCGCCCCTTCGGAACCCAGGCGGCGATGGCCAAGCTCATGGCCACCGACACCGCCATGCGGGTCACCACCGACGCCGTCCAGGTCTTCGGTGGGTACGGCTACACCCGTGACTTCCCCGTCGAGCGCTACATGCGCGAGGCCAAGGTCCTCCAGATCGTCGAGGGCACCAACCAGGTCCAACGCCTCGTGATCAGCCGCGACCTGGCACGCGGCGCCTGAACACCGGTGCGGGCTCGCGGCGTGCCGCGAGCCCGCCGCACCTCAGGAACGCAGGAGCGCGATGGTGTCGGCGTGCGAGCGGACCTCCGTGCGTACGGGACGGTCGGTGAGCACGGCCAACGCGGACCGGTAGTCGGCCCCCCGGTCCAGGTCGGTCAGCCAGGCCGCCTCCGGGGCGCCCCCGCCCGTCCAGGACTCCAGCCGAGCCTCGTCGTGCGGCGGACTGACCGCGACCCGCCGCAGCCCACCCGACAGCCCCAGCCCGGTCGCCTTGAGCAGCGCCTCCTTGCGGGCCCAGTAGCCGAAGAACGCGCCC
>NZ_ANBC01000825.1 GCF_000341125.1 Nocardiopsis lucentensis DSM 44048
AGGTCACGCGCCGCCGAGACCCGTTCGACGTCCACCCCGACCGGCACGCCTTCGGCCACGGCCAGCACCACCCACTCGCCGGAGTGGCTGACCGACACCTCCCAACCGCGCACGGGGCCGGAGGGGACGGGTTTGCCGTGCGGACCCCGCTCACCCGGGTCCGCGCCCGTGCGTTCCTTCTCCTCGCACGATCGGCAGATCAGATCGAAGGTCACCTCCTCGGGCGGGCACGACACCAGTTCGGCCAAGGTCAGCCGGGCCATCGCCCTGCCGAGCAAGTGGCGGTCGCGGTCGGCCTGGTGCCGGAAGCGGGCGTTGCGGGCGCGCTCCTGCTCGTCCAGCAGACGCAGGAGCCGGTCGGCCGCCATGGACGTGTGCGCCCACCACACCGTGGACGTCAGGGGTGCGAGGGTGGAACCGAGGGTCATACGTCCATTGTCGCCGTTGCTGTGAGTCTCAGCGACTCTCAGCCTCCTGGACGTTTCCGCCCGGAAGGCCCGTCACAGGGGCACCACGGCCGGAGCTGTTCGGCGCCTTGGGGACGGTGTCCCGTTTCCCTCCGCTCGCGCGGTCTCGCGTCGGCGCGCGGGTTCGCCACCCGGTGGTGGACCTCAGCGTTGGCGAGCCCCGTGTCGTAGGCCTCCTCGGAGTCGTCGCCCCACCAGTCGGAGAACCTCGGATCGGTGCGTTCGCTCGCGTTGAACGCCTCGCGCAGGCTCGGCGGCGACCGAGACGAGTCGACGCGCGCGGCGGAAACCGTCCCACGTTCCCCCCGTTGGTGGTGTGAGTCCGACCGAAACCGGGAATCGGTCAGATGGCAGGTCAGCCCGTCCCCCTGGGAGGCCCGAATGTCGGTCGTGGTGCTGTTCGGAACCGGAGCGATCATCGGACTCGTCTTCCTGTCCGCGGTCCTCGTGATGACCCTCCTCTCGGACGGGTCCGGTGCGGAGACTCCCCCCTCACACGACAGGTCCGTACTCTAGGGCGTGTTCTGTGGACGCCGCTCGTCGCGAGCGGCGTCTCCGGTGCGGCTGTCGAGGGGTACGCGGGACCGATCCCGTGCGGACTGAGCGGTACGGAAAGGGGTCGTGTGCATGGCCGAGGAGAGTCGTCCGGCGTTCGCCGCCGAACGCAGGGACCGCATCCTCGAACTCGTCCGCGCCCACGGCACCCTGTCCCTGCGCGACATCGCCGCCAAGGTCGGCGCCTCCGAGGTCACCGTCCGCCGTGACGTCCGCGCACTGGAGGCCGAGGGGCTGGTCGACCGAAGGCGTGGAGGGGCGGCGCTGCCGGGCCGGATCGGCCACGAACAGAGCTACTCCGGCCGCAGCGGGCAGTGCGCCGCGGAGAAGGCGGCCATCGCCGCCTCCGCCGCGCGACTGGTCCGACCCGGGGAGGCGATCGCCGTCGGACCCGGCACCACGACCGAGGCCCTCGCCCGGGAACTGCTCTCCCACACCGAACTGACCGTCGTCACCAACTCCCTGCGCGTGGCCGAGGCTCTGGCGAACTCCGCCGGGGCCGAGGTGGTGATGACCGGGGGAACCCTGCACGGCCCCATCCGCGCGCTCGTCGGCGCCGCCGCCGAACGGAGCCTGGCCGGGCTCCGCGTCACCCGGGCCTTCCTGTCGGGCAACGGTGTCAGCGCCGACCGCGGACTGAGCACCCCCAATCCGGCCGTGGCCACCGTGGACCGGGCGCTGTCGGCGTGCGCGGAGGAGACCGTCGTGCTGGCCGACCACACCAAGATCGGCGCCGACAGCATGGTGTCCACCGTCGCCCCGGAGGAGATCGCCCACCTGGTGACCGACAGCAGCGCCGACCCCGAGGTGCTCATGACCCTGGAGGAGACCGGCGCCCTCGTCCACGTGGCCGTGGTCGCCCAGGAACGGGGAGAGTGACCAAGAGGGGAACGTTCGTCCGTTCCGGGGGAGGGAAACACGTACCCTACCGTTCACGCACGCTTGTGCCGTTGGCGCCCTATGCGTGATCCTGGGCCTCACCCGCTCGCCAACCGCCCCCACCGTCGTCCACACGCAGGAGCCGCCGCACATGCACGTCCAGCCCACACCTCCAGAAGCCGCCGGATCCGCCCCGGTCCGCGTGACACCCTCCCCCGTCGCCCTGCCCGACCCCTGGTCGCGGGCGCGCCTGACCGTCGTCGTCCCCACCTACAACGAGGCGGCCAACCTCCCGGTGCTCGTCGGTCAGCTGATGGCGCTCGGTCTGCCGAACCTGGGCGTCGTCGTCGTGGACGACAACTCGCCGGACGGCACCGGCGAGGTCGCCGACAAGCTCTCCGTCGAGTACGACGGCCGGGTCACGGTCGTGCACCGCACTCGTAAGGAGGGGCTCGGGCGCGCCTACGTCGCGGGCATGACCCGCGCGCTCGACGACGGCGCCGACTACGTGGTGCAGATGGACGCCGACCTCAGCCACCCCGCGGGCTACGTGCCCCAGCTGCTCGGCACCCTGATGTCCACCAACGCCGGCGTCGTGATCGGCAGCCGGTACGTGCCCGGCGGCAGCCTCTCCGAGAACTGGGGGACCCGCCGCCGCCTGCTCAGCGGCTGGGGCCACGCCC
>NZ_ANBC01000826.1 GCF_000341125.1 Nocardiopsis lucentensis DSM 44048
TGTCCATGCCGGTCCGCGACGTCACCGCGGGCTTCAAGATCTGGCGGGCCTCGACCCTGCGCGTGCTGGACCTGCCCGGTATCCAGAGCACCGGGTACGCCTTCCAGATCGAGATGCACTACCGGGCCTTCCGGCGCGGCCAGAAGATGATGGAGATCCCGATCCACTTCGAGGACCGCATCGTGGGCGAGAGCAAACTGGACGGCGCGGTCGCCTTGGAGGCGGCCCTGCGCCCGCTGCGCCTGCGCCGGGCCGAACGCGCCCGCCGCTGACCCCCGCGTCCTTCCCATGCCTGCCCTGACCTGGGATCATCAGGGGCAACAGGGAAGGAGGGGGCCACCGTGAGCGAACAACCCTATGACGTCGACACCGACCTGGGGGATGATCCCCAGGAGACCGAGATCGCCGAGTGCGAGCGTGTGATCGACCCCGACTTCAACATCCTCGCCTACGACTTCGTGGACGACGACAGCCGGGGCGAGTGGGGGATCAGCCAGGAGGTGCGCGCCGAACGCCGGCGGGTCGTCCCCCACCAGCGCTGGGGGCCGCAACGCAGCGCCGAGGAGGACGCCGTGAGTGTGGTGTCGGAGTCGGATGTCTCAGCCGAACCCGACGCCGCGCCGGAATCCGACCTCTGACCTTCGCCCGCCAGCGGAGCGCCACAGGACACGCGGACCATTCCGACACAGGCGGGGGGGGGCCCGCTCCGGGTCAGTCCGTGCCCGCCCGACCCGTGTCGCGGGGCTCTCCCGCGCTCGAACCCGGACACGCGCGCACCGGCGGCCCCGACACACCGCAGAACCGCGTCGGGCGCCCCCTCTGCACGGGACGCGCCTCGGGAGCCTCCTCCGGGACGAGTTCCCCCTTCTCCTCCGCGGGGCCCGGCATCCGCCCGCGCGGCAGCGCAGCGGCGCACAGCGCGGCCAGGACGCACAATCCCGCCAGCACCAGCATCGCCGACCCGAACCCCCGCGCGATCGCCTCCGCCCCGGCCCCCGGGCCCGCCGCCTCCCCGCCCGCGCCACTGATGCCGACCACCGCCGGGACCGCGGCCACCCCGATCAGTTGCGCGCCCCGGGCGAAGGTGTTGTTCACCCCCGAGGCCAGTCCCGCGTGCCGCTCGGGCGCCGACGCCAGCACGGTCGCGGTCAGCGGCGCCACGGCCGCCGACAGCCCCAGCGCGACCAGGAGGACACCCGGCAACACCCCGCTCACGTAGGGGTCGTCGGCCTCCAGCCGGGACAGCGACACGAACCCCGCCGCCAACAGCAGGGGGCCGACG
>NZ_ANBC01000827.1 GCF_000341125.1 Nocardiopsis lucentensis DSM 44048
AGGAAGAAGAGCGGTCCGAGCGAGCCGTAGATGAGGACGGTGGCCGCGTTGGTCACGGAGAACGCGGGGGAGGAGAAGATGCCGATCGGGAGCATCGGATCGGTACTCACCCGCTCCACCAGGACGAACGCGACCAGGGCCGCCGCCCCGGTCGCCGCGCCGACCCACACGGCGGGGGTCGCGCCCACCGCGCCCCACTGGATGAGCGCGTACGTGGTCCCGCCCAGTGCCACGACCCCCAGCAGCGCGCCCGGAAGGTCCAGCCGCCGCCCGGCCGCCTCGTCCCGGGACTCGGGCACCTTCCACCAGGAGATCGCGAGGACCACCGCCGCCAGCGGCAGGGTG
>NZ_ANBC01000828.1 GCF_000341125.1 Nocardiopsis lucentensis DSM 44048
CGCCCACGAACGGGCCCACCGCCGCGGCCACGCCCGTCAGCCCCGACCACGCGCCGATCGCCCGGGCCCGATCCTCCTCACGGAAACCCGCCTGGAGGATCGCCAGGCTGCCCGGTGTCAGCAGCGCCCCGCCGATCCCCTGCGCCACGCGGCCCGCCACCAGCCACCCCAGTGTCGGCGCGAACGTGCACAGCGCCGAGGCCAGCGCGAACACCGCCACACCCACCATGAACAGCCGCACCCGGCCGAACCGGTCGGCCAGGGAGCCGCTGAGCAGGATGAGCGCGGACAGCGTGACCATGTAACCGTTGACGATCCACTGCAAACCGGACAAGCCGGTGTCGAGGTCGTCCTGGATGGCGGGCAGTGCCACCGTCACCACCGTCGAGTCCAGGAACGCCATCCCCGAACCGAGCACCGTGGCCGTCAGCGTCCAGCGCGCGGCGGGTGTTCCCCAGGCCACCGCGCCCGTCGAAACCGGGGTCGAAGCACGCACGACACACCTCCGACCCCCAACAGTACGGCGCGGTCTCCCACCGCAGTAGGGGACCGCGCCGTGTGTCACGGGCCCGTCAGGGCCGGAGCGCCGGGGGCGTCACTCGCTGGCCAGGGCCCCGGTGATCGAGGTGCCCGCGGCTCGGCGACCCGGCAGGATCGAGGCGAGCAGCCCGGCCAGGACGGCGACCCCGATGAACACCGCGATCTGACCGACCGGGAGGCTGAACACCATGCCCGGCAGCGCCGAGGCGGCGGCCGCCCAGCCGAAGACCACACCCAGCACGATGCCGATCCCCGCGCCGATCAGGCACAGCAGCACGGCCTCCACGCTGAGCATCCGGCGCAGTTGGCCCCGGGCCAGCCCCAGCGCCCGCAGCATCGCGGACTCGCGGGTGCGCTCCAGCACCGACAGCGCCATCGTGTTGGAGATGCCGAACACCGCGATGATGATCGCCAGGCCCAGCATCGCCGCGATGGTGTAGAAGGCGATGTCCATCATGTCCGAGAACTGGTCCTTGATCTCGGCCACGGACATCACCTGGAGCGTGGGGTGGTCGTCGACCGACGCGTAGACCGCCTCGCGCAGCTCGGCCGGGTCGGCGTCCTGCGCCCCGCGGATGAGCAGGGCCTGGTCCTCGGTCAACTCCGGGAAGAGGGTGGTCAGGTCGTCCACGTGGAGGATGGCGCCCCCGGTACCCGTGGATCCCTCCACGATCGCCGCGACCTCCAGTTCGACCTCGGTGCCCTCGTTGGCCAGGGCGAAGGAGTCACCCACGCTCACGCCCTCGGCGGAGCCCTCCGTCAGGGCGATGCGGCCGGGACCGACGTCGGACAGGTCGCCCTCGACGGTTTCCATGGTCAGGTCGGTGCCGTACTCCGCGCCGGGGTAGGCGGTGACGTCCACGTACTGGCCGCCCCCGGTCTCCAGGTAGCCGTTGCGCTGACCGAAGACTCCGGCGACGGTCGGCTCGTCCGCCAGGTCGCGGCGGACCTCCTCGGGGATCGTCCCGAGCCCGGACGCGTCGGTGTCGGCGGCCGTGTCGGCTCCCTCGGCGGCATCCGCCTCCGGGGCTCCCTCGGCGGGCGCGGCGCTCGGATCGGTGCCCGGTTCCCCGGTGCCCTCGGCGGTCTCGGTGCCCTCGGCGGTTCCGTCGGCGGGGGCGTCCCCGCCCGTCGTCTCCTCACCCGGGGTGTCCCCGGCGCCCGCGGGCTCCTCCATGGCGAACTGCGGGTTGATCTGGTAGTCGATCGGGAACTGCTCGTCCAGCATTCGGGTCAGGGTCGTCTCGGTGGAGGCGCTGACGACGGAGTAACCGGTGATGAGCGTGGCTCCCACGGTCAGGGCGATCATCGCGGTGGCGGCGCGGCGCGGGCTGCGCACGGAGTTGTCCACGGCCAGCATGCTCGCCACTCCGACCCTGCGCAGGGGCAGGCCGACCACGCGGACGATTCCGCGTACCAGCAGCGGCCCCAGGACCACGACGCCGATGAACGCGACCAGGGCGGCGCCCGTCACGATGATCGGCCCGGACATGCCCATGTCCGACATCTGGGTCAGCGCGATCAGGGCACCGGAGACCGCGAAGGTCACCAGGCCGAACACGACGCGGATCCAGCCGGTGCCCTTCTCGATCCCGGAGGCGGTGGCGCTGGTGCGCAGGGCCGTCAGCGGGGCCACCCGGGTGGCGCGCAGCGCGGGGACCATCGCGGAGACGACGGTCACGACCGTACCGACACCCAGTCCGGTCAGGATCGCGGTCGGGGTGATGACCAGGGGGATACCGCCGTCGGCACCCATCGCCGGGGCGGCGAACGCCGCTCCGGCGACACCGATACCCACACCGGCCAGGACACCCAGGGCGGAGGCGACCAGGCCCACGACCACGGACTCCAGCAGCACCGAACGGAAGACCTGGCCGCGCTTGGCGCCCACACAGCGCAGCAGGGCCAGTTCGCGCTGGCGCTGGGCGATGAGGATCGCGAAGGTGTTGTAGATGACGATCCCGGCGACGAACATCGCGATGAACGCGAAGAGCAGCAGCGCGACGCGGAAGACCTCGGTCTCCGCACCGGCGCTCTCAGCCATCTCCAGGCCGTAGGCCTCACCGGTCATGACTTCGGCGGAGGTGCCCAGCACACCGGCGACCGCGTCGACGACGTCCTCGTCGGTGTACCCCTCGGCGGCGACCGCGTCGATCTCGACGTAGCCGGTCGCGCCGGTCATCTCCGTCACCGTGTCCGGTGCGAAGATCACGGCGCCGCCCAGGCTGTAGGAGGGGTCCACACCGAAGTTGACCAGACCGGTGACGGTGAACTCCCGCTTCTCCTGCTCGGGGTCGAGCACGGTCACGGCGTCCCCCACGCCGAAGCCGGACTGCTCGGCCGTGGAGGTGGCCAGGGCGATCTCGTCACCGCCCGAGGGCAGCTCGCCCTCGGCGGCGTCGAACCGACTGGCCCCCTCGACGGAGACGGCGGCGGGCGGAGTGAAGCCGAGCGCGCGGCCCTCGGAGTCCAGCAGGATGGCCTGTCCCCGAACCATCCCGTCGGCCTCGGCGACCTCGGGCAGGGCGCGGATCTCCTCCAGCTGGTCCGCGGTCAGCGGCTCGGGCTCGACGTATGCGCCGTCCTCGCCCGGCTCCGCCTCGGCCTGTGTGGCGATGGCGTCCACGGAACCGGCGGAGCCCATCACGGACTCCTCGTAGTTGGCGTTCAGGGTGTCGGCGAACACCATCGTCCCGGAGACGAACATGACGCCGAGCAGGATCGCCAGGACCGTCGTGACGTAGCGGGACTTGTGCAGCCGCAGCCCCGCGAGTGTGGTGCGCAGCATGCGGTCAGGCCTCCAACTTCAGCAGCCGGGCCGAGACCAGCTCGGGGTTGGGGTCGGTGACCTCGTCGACCAGCTGACCGTCGCGCAGGAACACGACGCGGTCGGCGTAGGAGGCGGCCACGGGGTCGTGGGTGACCATGACGATGGTCTGGTCCAGGTCCTTGGCCGAGTCGCGCAGGAACGCCAGGACCTCCGCGCCCGAACGCGAGTCCAGGTTGCCGGTGGGCTCGTCGGCGTAGACCACCTCGGGCGCGTTGAGCAGGGCGCGCGCCACGGCCACGCGCTGCTGCTGGCCGCCGGAGAGCTTGGCGGGCAGGTGGTCCAGGCGGTCGCGCAGGCCGACCACGTCGATGATGTGGTCGAACCGCTGCTGGTCGACCCTGCGCTTGGCGATCTGGGACGGCAGCAGGATGTTCTGCTCGGCGGTCAGCATCGGCAGCAGGTTGAACGACTGGAAGATGAACCCGATCCGGTCGCGGCGCAGCAGGGTCAGCTCGGCGTCGCGCAGGCCGGTGATCTGGGTGCGGCCCAGGTGCACGGTGCCGGACGTGGGCACGTCCAGGCCCGCCAGGCAGTGCATGAGGGTCGACTTGCCCGATCCGGAGGGGCCCATGATCGCGGTGAACGCGCCCCGGTGGAAGTCCACGTCCACCCCGGCCAGGGCATGGACCTGGCTGCCCCCGGTGTCGTAGGTCTTGGTGAGCCCCCGGGCGACCACCACCGGCGGGGCGGTGGCCGAGGGAACGGGCTGGACTGAGGACGCGGTCACGGCAGACAACTCCAGTGGTGACGGTACGGACACGTGTCACCGGGCGGTTCGGAGGTCGCCTCCGGTCCCGCCCGGTGCGGTTTCCACGCTAGGTCCACCGCGATGCCCGAATCCTCCGCCCACAGGCCGATTCGCACCCCGGCCAAAGGGACGATGCGGGCACGGGTCCACGACTCCAACGTCGGGGGTCGGTACCGACTTTCGTCGGGGGTCGTCGCGGCGAAGGAGCGGGGGAGAGGCCCACGGAACCGGCTGCCACCAGGGGGAACACCGATGGCACCGACGATCGGCCGTCGTGCGCCTCGCCGTCGGCGAACGGCGGGGGCCGGACCCGGCCCGATCGTAGAATCCGGCGCATGAGGGAGCAGAACACGAGGGTAGCCCGTGGACCGGCGGGCTGGTGGCGGCGCGGTGAGCGATGGTGGTGGGACCACCGGCTGCGCTTCGCCGACTGGTTCTACGCCATCGGATCCTTCCCCATGGTCGCCTTCGTCCAGATCATGCCCGACATCGGGCTGCTGCGGCCGGTGCTCACCCCGCTGTTCATGAGCGGCGACACCCCCCTGCTCGTGGTCCTGGGGGTGGTCTTCTACCTGGTCCCGGCCGGACTGGTCTCCGTGGCCGTCCTGTTCCGCCGCTCCCGACCGCACTGGCTGCTGGCACTGGCGTTCGGGCTTCTCCTGCTCTTCGGCAACATGCTCCCGGCCGCCTTCGCCCTCTACTCCTACGCGGTGCACTTCGACGACCGCAGGCTCCTGGCCGGATGGTTCGCGGTCCAGGCCCTCGCCCTGTACGTCGCCCTGGACGTGAACCTGCTCGCCTATGTCTTCAACTTCGGCCTGTTCCTCGTCGTCCCGACCACCCTCGGCCTGTGGGTCGGGACCCGGCGACAGCTCATCGACCGCCTCCAGGAGCGGGCCGAACGCCTCGAACGGGAGAAGCACCTCATGGCCGAGCACGCCATCACCGCCGAACGCACCCGGATCGCCCGGGAGATGCACGACGTCGTGGCGCACCGGGTGAGTCTCATGGTCCTGCACGCGGGCGGCCTGGAGGTCTCCGCCGAGGACCCGCGCACGGCCGAGGCCGCCGGGCTGATCCGCACGACCGGCCGTGAGGCCCTCGCCGAACTGAGGGGCATCCTCGGGGTCCTGCGGGACGAGGACGGGGAACGGGCGCCCACCGCCCCCCAGCCCGTCCTGGTCGACATCGACCGGCTCGTGGGGGAGTGGCGCGACGCGGGCATGGTGGTGGACCGCGGTGACACCGGCGGATTCGACGACCTTCCCCCGACGGTCCAGCGCACCGCCTTCCGGGTGGTGCAGGAGGGGCTGACCAACGCCGCCAAGCACGCGCGGGGCGCCCGGGTGACCCTGGAACTGCGCCGGAAGGGCGGCACCCTGGAAGTGGAGGTGGCCAACGGGCCCGCCACCGTCGCGGCCCCGCCGCCACCGAGCAGCGGGTACGGTCTTGCGGGTATCCGTGAGCGCGTCGCCCTGGCGGGCGGATCGCTCACGGCGGGCCCCCGGTTCGACGGGGGGTGGCGGCTGAGCGTCGTCCTTCCCGTCAGCGGGGGACACGAGGCGGAAGGGGAGTGATCGGCGGTGATCCGCACCATCCTCGTCGACGACGAGAACCTGGTCCGGTCCGGGCTGCGGATGATCCTGGAAGCCGCTCCCGACATCGAGGTGGTCGGGGAGGGCGGGGACGGCGAGGAGGCGCTCCGGCTGGCCCGGGAGCTGTCCCCCGACGTGGTCCTGCTCGACATCCGCATGCCGGGCACCGACGGGCTCACCGCCGCCGCGCGCCTGACCGCGCTGCCCGACGCGCCGCGCGTGGTCCTGCTCACCACCTTCGACCTGGACGAGTACGTGCACCGGGCGCTGCGCACCGGCGCCGTGGGGTTCCTGCTCAAGGACACCCCGCCGCGCGACCTCATCGCCGCCGTGCGCACGGTGCACGAGGGCAACGCCATGCTCGCGCCGAGCGTGACCAAGCGCATGCTCGAACGCTTCGCCGAGCCCGCGCCCTCCGGTGCCTCCACCGGGCGCGATGAGGCCGAACAGAGGCTGTCCGTGCTCAGCGAACGCGAACGGGCGGTGCTGGTCGCCGTGGCCCAGGGCAAGTCCAACGCCGAGGCCGGACGCGCGCTGGGGATGCGGGAGGCGACGGTCAAGGCGCACGTCAGCCGGATCCTGGCCAAACTGGGGATGTCCAACCGGGTGCAGGCGGCCATCCTGGCCCACGACGCGGGGTGGGCCTGAGCCCGAGCGGCGGGCGCGCACCCGCC
>NZ_ANBC01000829.1 GCF_000341125.1 Nocardiopsis lucentensis DSM 44048
CGCTGGGTAGCTCGGTACCCTGCAAGGCGATCCCACCCCCGGAACATCCACGTCGTGG
This sequence comes from Nocardiopsis lucentensis DSM 44048, assembly GCF_000341125.1. Lineage (GTDB taxonomy): Bacteria > Actinomycetota > Actinomycetes > Streptosporangiales > Streptosporangiaceae > Nocardiopsis > Nocardiopsis lucentensis. Next base: position 59 of record NZ_ANBC01000829.1, read on the forward strand.
CTGGTGACACCAGCCGCAGGAGAAGAGGTGCCCCTATGTCGCGATCGGTTCTGGTCACCGGCGGCAACCGCGGAATCGGCCTGGCCATCGCCCGAGAGCTCGCCGCCGGAGGCGACGACGTCGCCGTGACCCACCGTTCGGGCGAGCCGCCGGAGGGCCTGCTCGGGGTGCGCTGCGACATCACCGACTCCGCCCAGGTGGACGCCGCGTTCAAGGAGGTCGAGGAGGCGCAGGGCCCCGTCGAGGTGCTCGTCGCCAACGCCGGGATCACCAAGGACCAGCTCCTCGCCCTGATGAGCGAGGACGACTTCTCCTCGGTTCTGGACACCAACCTCACCGGGGCGTTCCGCGTCGCCAAGCGAGCCGTACGCGGCATGATGCGCAAGCGCGGCGGCCGCATCATCCTCATCTCGTCCGTCGTGGGCCTGCTCGGCTCGGGCGGTCAGGCCAACTACGCGGCCTCCAAGGCGGGCCTGGTCGGCTTCGGCCGCTCCCTCGCCCGCGAGCTCGGCTCCCGCAACATCACGGTCAACGTCGTGGCCCCCGGTTTCATCGAGACCGACATGACCGCCCAGCTGGGCGAGGACCGCCAGGCCGAGATCAAGAAGAACATTCCGCTCGGGCGCATCGGCGGCACCGAGGACATCGCCAAGACGGTGGGCTTCCTCGCCGGTCCCGGAGCCGCCTACATCACCGGCGCCGTCATCCCCGTGGACGGCGGTATGGGCATGGGCCACTAGCCCCGCGCCCTCCCGCGCCCCGCTTCGCCTCCACCCGCACAGCCACCGGACCACCCCGCCGGTCCAGACCAGAATCAGGACGGACAACCCGACCATGGGACTTCTCGAAGGTAAGCGCATCCTCGTCACCGGGGTGCTCACCGACTCCTCCATCGCCTTCCACGTCGCCCGCCTCGCCCAGGAACAGGGCGCCACCGTCGTGCTCACCGGTTACGGCCGGATGAGCCTGGTGGAGCGCGTCGCCAAGCGGCTGCCCGAGACGCCGCCGGTCCTGGAGCTCGACGTCACCGACGACGAGCAGCTCGGCACGCTGGCGACCCGCGTCGGCGAGCACGTCGACGGCATCGACGGCATCGTGCACTCCATCGGCTTCACCCCCCAGGACGCCCTGGGCGGCAACTTCCTCAACACGCAGTGGTCGGACGTGGCCACCGCCATGCACACGTCCACCTTCTCCCTGAAGTCGCTCACCACGGCGCTCATGCCGATGATGAAGGACGGCGGCTCGGTGGTGGCGCTGGACTTCGACAACAGCGTGTCCTACCCGATCTACGACTGGATGGGCGTGGCCAAGTCCGCGCTCACCTCCACCGCGCGCTACCTCGCCCGCTACGTCGGCGACCAGGACATCCGCGTCAACCTGGTCTCGGCGGGGCCGCTGAGCACCATGGCCGCGCGCAGCATCCCGGGCTTCAACGACCTGGCCAAGCACTGGCCCGAGCGCGCCCCGCTCGGCTGGGACGTGACCGACCCGGAGCCCGCCGCCAAGGCCGTCGTGGCGCTGCTGTCGGACTGGTTCCCCGCGACCACCGGTGAGATCGTGCACGTGGACGGCGGATTCCACTCCACGGGCGCCTGACCCGCCCGGTCGGGGGCACCCCAAGGCGTGTCCCCGACCGGAAAACGCGTTGACGCGCGTGTTCCCTGGCTGGTCTGATCATGTGCTCACAGGACGAGGACAGTGGGGGAAACGTGACGTTCACCGTGGAGGAACCCGCCCACGACGCCGACGAGGTGCGTCGGCGCCACCGGGCCAACCAGGTCGCCTGGGACGAGGGCGCCCTGCGCTACACCGAGGGCGTGGCCACCGGCATCGAGCGGCTGCGCGCGGGGGAGTCCTCCACGCATCCGGTCGAACGCGCCGCCCTGGGCGACCTGGCCTCCTGGTGCGGCAGGGCCGTCCACCTCCAGTGCGCCTCCGGACAGGACACCCTGTCACTGCTCCTGGAGGGGGCCCGCGAGGTCGTGGGCGTCGACATCTCCGGGCGGCACGTCGACAACGCCCGCGCCAAGGCGCGCGCCCTCGCCCTACCCGCCACCTTCCACCGTTGCGACGTGCTCGACACCCCCTCCGAGCTGGACGGCACCGCCGATCTGGTCTACACCGGGCAGGGCGCGCTCAACTGGATCCACGACATCCGCGCCTGGGCCGGGGTGGTCGCCCGCCTGCTGCGCCCCGGCGGGCGGGTCCTGGTCTTCGACACCCATCCGGCCAGCTGGCTGTTCGACCCGCAGGAGTCCACCCCCGTCTGGTCGGGCCTGGACTACTTCGCGCACGCCGAGCGCAACACCGGCTGGCCGGCCGAGTACATCGGCGACGTCGTCGAGGAACACGCGGTCAAGCACGAGCGGCTGTGGACGATCGCCGACGTCGTCCAGGCCCTCATCGACCAAGGGCTGGCCCTCACCCGCCTGGAGGAGCGCCCGGACGATTTCTGGAACGCCTTCCCCGCCCTCGGCGACGAGGCGAAGCGCGCACTGCCGATGACGTTCCTGCTCACCGCCGAACAACGCTGACCCGCCCTGCCGTCATACCGGCACGCCGGACGCGGCACCCGCCCGCACCGGTGTAACCTGCCGGACGCAGGCAGGGCGGTGCGGGGCCGCCGAGGAGGGGGACGCATGGATCTGCACCTGACGGACGCACGGGTCGTCATCACGGGGGCCAGCCGGGGGATCGGCCGGGCCATCGCCGACGTGTTCGCCGACGAGGGGGCCGACCTCGCGATCTGCGCGCGGGGCGCCGAGCCGCTGGAGGAGGCCGCCGAGGAACTGCGCCTGACCGGCGCGACCGTGTTCTCCCGCGCCCTGGACGTCGCCGACGCGCCCGCGCTGGACTCCTTCATCGACGACGCCGCCGAGATCCTGGGCGGGATCGACGTCCTGGTCTCCAACGTGTCCGCGGGCAGCAGCCGCACCCCCGACCAGTGGGAGCGCAACTTCGACGCCGACGTCCTGCCGTTCGTGCGCATGGCCGAACGCGTCTTTCCGCACCTGCGGGAGTCCGAGCGCGGCGGTTCGGTAGTGCTCATCTCCACGACCTCCGCCCTGCACACCACGCGCCCCGCCGGACCCGCCGCCTACGGTGCGCTCAAGGCCGCGCTCAACCACCACGCCGCCTCCCTCGCCCGGTCGTGGGCGCCCGAGGGCGTCCGCGTCAACACGGTCTCGCCCGGTCCGATCGAGTTCCCCGGCGGCGGCTGGGACCGGCGCCGCGAGAACGACCCCGAGTTCTACACGACCATCCGCGGCCGCATCCCCTACGGCCGTCTCGGCCGACCGGAGGAGGTCGCGCGGGCCGCCGCCTTCCTGGCCAGCCCCGCCGCCAGTTTCGTCACCGGCAACAACCTCGTGGTGGACGGCGGATTCCTCGACCGCGTCTGAGCGGGCGCGTCCGTCAGTCGGAGCGTCCCCGGGCGGCGGCCCGCGCCCGCAGGGCGAGGGTCAGCGCACCGCACACCCCCGCGACCAGAACCGCGGCCGTGGTGTCGGGTAGCCACAGCAGTGCGAAGCGCGGGCCGTACGCGGCGACCAGCCACACCGCCGCCGCGACGGCCGCCGCCCCGGCGACGCCCCAGGCCAGAGCCGCGG
>NZ_ANBC01000830.1 GCF_000341125.1 Nocardiopsis lucentensis DSM 44048
CCGCCCGTCGCGCATCAGGTCGTAGGTGTTCTGGAGGACCACCACCGCCCGGTCGTGCTCCGGCAGGACCACGACGATCGCCGCGTGGCCCGGGGTCGCGCCGCCGTGGAAGACGATCGGCTCGTCCAGCTCCGACAACCGGGTCTCGCGCCACCCCAGCCCGTACTCCTGCTCGGAACCGGGCACGGGGACGATCCCCGTGCGCGCCCGCGCCAGCGTCCCCGCGTCGAGCACCGCCGGGTCGTCCGCCAACTGCGCCCGAGCGAACGCGGCCAGCGCCACCAGGTCCCCGCCCAGGTATCCGTAGGCCACCCCGGCGTCGTCCACGCCGTCCGCGTCGGCCAGCGGCACACCCCACAGCGAGCGGTACCCCGGGGGCAGCCCCGCCGCCGCGGCCTCCTCGGCACTGGTGAACGCGCCGTCCATCCCCACCGGGTCCAGCACGGCCCCGCGCAGGTAGGAACCGAAGTCCCGGCCGGTCACGCGTTCGATGACCGCGCCCAGGATCAGGTAGTTCGCGCTGCTGTACTCGTGTGTCCCGGGAGTGCCCGCCTCGGAGGCCGCGATCCGCTCGACGCGCGGCCCGAACTCCGCCGACTCCGGGCCGTACACGTCGGCGGTCTCGACCGTGGCCGCCTCGGTGATTCCCGAGGTCTGCGTCATCAGGTCGCGCACGGTCGGGTCGGCGTCGAAGCCGGCGAACTCGGGCAGGTACTCCTCCACCGGGGCGTCCAGGTCGAGCCGTCCCTCCTCCGACAGGATCAGCGCGGCGGTCGCGGTCACCGGTTTGGCCACCGACCCCCACAGGAACGGGGTGTCCTCGGTGACGGGGTCGCCGTCCCCGTCCACCCCGAAGGCGCCCTGCTCCTCGACCCCCTCGGGTCCCACCACCGCGTAGGCGAGCCCGGGGGTGTCGGTCGCCGCCATGCGCGCGCGGACGTAGGAGTCCATGTCCCGCGTCGCGGCGGACGCCGGAGGCGGGGCGGGGGACACCAGGGCCAGGGCGAGGGACACGGCTGCGGCACGTCGGTACACAGGGGGCTCCTTCGGGTAACCATACGGTCATACGATTATTACCATACACTGATACGGTTATGTCGTGCCAAGAACAGCGGACCACGCCCTCAGGCGTGCACAGATCACCCGGGCCGTGCGCGAGATGATCGCCGAGACCGGCCTGGACACCGTCACCGTGTCCCGCACGGCCGCGCGCGCCGGGATGTCGGTCGGGCTCGTGCAGCACTACTTCCGGGCCAAGGACGACATGCTGCTGCACGCGTTCCAGGAGGTCAGCACGGAGGTCGCCGACCGGGTCGCCGAGATCGTGCGCGCCGCGCCCGCCCACCGGCGCACCATCGCCGACGTCCTGCTGGACGCCCTCTCCGAGCACCTGCCGATCGACGAGCCCCGTCGCGCCGAGTTCCGGGTCGTGCGCGCCTTCGCCGGGCGCGCCCTGGACAGCCCCGCGCTGGCCGAGGTGGACGCGCGCACCGCCGAGGCCACGCACGCGGAGATCGCCCGGGCGGTGCGCAACGGCACCGAGTGCGGGGAGGTCGAACCGGACGCGGACGCCGACACCGCCGCCACGCGCATCGCCTCGGTGACCGAGGGGCTGGCCACCCGTGTGTACCGGGGCGGAACGGGCGTCGCCGACCACGCCCGCGCGGCCCTGCGCGCGGAACTCGCCACCGTGTTCACCGGGCGCTGCCGCCAGTACGACCGGTGAGTTCCGTCCGGCCCGGTCCCTTGCCCCACTCTCTCGTTTGGGCACAGGATGAGGGAAAACCCGTACACACGCCCCCGGAGGTTTCTACGATGGCGAAGCGGAAGGAAGGGGAGCCCATGACCGCCGTACTGGAAAAATCCTCCGACGCGCGTTTGACCCCGATCAGTCTGCGCGATGTGGCCGACCACCTCGACGTCCCTCCGGGGTTCAGGGTGGAGGTCCTCGAAGGGGCCATCGTGATGTCACCCACGCCGTCGAAGAAGCACGGAGCCGTACTTCGACGACTTTCCGTTCAGCTGTTCGACCGGCTTCCTGATGACCGAACCGCGGAGCAGATGTACTCCGTCGAGGCTCCCGAGGGTGACGACTACGCCACCCCCGACCTCATGATCGTCCCGGTCGCGGTCGAGGAGGAGGACGACGGGTGGCTGGTGAGTCCCGACGACGTCGACTGCGTGGTGGAGGTCGTCTCACCGGGCAACGCCGCCAACGACACGAAGATCAAGCCGACCCTGTACGCGCGGTGGCGGATCCCCGTCTACCTCGTCATCGACCCGAGGGCCGGTACCACCCGCCTGTACTGGGACCCGAAGAACGGTGAGTACCAGGCCCGACACGACGTCGAGTTCGGTACCGACGTCGTCCTGCCCGAACCGCTCAAGGACGTCCGGATCGACACCTCGGTCTTCCCCCGGTACGGCGGCTGACCCCCGACCCTACGCCTCCCGCAGCACCCGCACCAGCCGCGTCGTGCGCTCCGCGCCCGCGTTCTCCAGCACACCCGACTCCAGCGCGCCGCCCGTGGCGTCCACCAAGGACACGTGCCGCACCGCCCGGGTCAGCGCCGTGTACACCTGCGGGCGCGACACCGGTACCTCCGGCGGGAACACCGCCACCACGGCGGGCCACCGGC
>NZ_ANBC01000831.1 GCF_000341125.1 Nocardiopsis lucentensis DSM 44048
CCGCCACCGACACCCGCCGCCCGTCGGCCAGCTCGACCACCGCCGCCTCGCCCACCTCACGCAGGTAGCCGGTGTCACCCGGCCCGTACCCGGGGCCCTCGGCCACCAGCAGCACCCGGTCGCCCACGTCGAAACCCCCGTGCGCGCCCGGCCCCGGGTTCAGCCGCTCCTTGCACGCGGCGTTGAGCGCGCCCGCGCCCGCCGGTCCGTCCTCGCGCGCGGCCACCACCTGCACCTCCTCCGGGGCGATGCCGAGCGCGCGCGGGATCGAGTCGGTGAGCAGCTGCACCACCCGGTGCGCGGCCTCCTGCGCGGACGCGGCCGGAACCCGGACCACCTCGCGCTCGGGCGCCGCCACCTCGGGCACCCCGCCGTCGGCCACCGCCTGGGCCAGCTCGGCGATCGGCCCGGGCTCACCCGGGTCGGCCACCTCGGCCACGTGCGCGGTCCGGGAGGCGGCCACGTCCACCACCACCCGGCCCGGAGTCGCGGACGGCGCCTGGCCCGGGTCGGCGGCCAGGACCAGGTGGGCGCCGTCGGCGCATGACGAGGCCAGTTCGGCCGCCCGGGCCACGCCCACCGACATCGCCTCGCACAGCACCACCAGACCGGCCTCCAGCGGGGCGCCCGCCAGCAGTTCGGGCAGGGACACCGCGCGCGGCCCGGGTTCGTCCCCGCTCCAGCACCGCGCCAGCTCCGCGTTGACCGCGGCAGCGGCCTGCGCGGTCGGCGCGGCCACCGCGATCCCCACCTGGCTGTCGGCCGCGATCGCGTGCAGGCACACCAGTGCGCGGGCCAGCTCGGCCGCGTCGCCCGGACCGTGCCGCAGCACCGTGACCGGGCGCAGCGCCACCGTCACCAGCGCCTCGCGGGTGCGGTCGGACAGCGCGAACTCGTGCCGCTCGGCCGCC
>NZ_ANBC01000832.1 GCF_000341125.1 Nocardiopsis lucentensis DSM 44048
GCGTGGCCGACGTCGGGCAGGGCGTGGAAGCGCTCGGCGTCCGGGAGGTCCGGGACCCCGCCCTCGGCGAAGTCGAAGTCGTCGTCGGTGTCGTCGGTGCTCTCGAACACCACCGAGACGCCGGCCGCCACGGCCGCCTCCAGGGCCGCCGTGGGGTTGGGCACGCCCATGCCGCCGACGACGTTCGCCAGCCTGCGCTCCTCGACCGCCGTGTGCCCGCGCCGTGCCGCCTGCCGCAGCACGTGCTCCGTCAGCGCGCTCAGCCGTCGGGGGTCGTCCGGTCGTGCGTCGTCGCCCAGATGCCGCCGCGCGCAGAAGTCGGTCTGCTCGACGGTCACCCCGGGCAGCCGCAGCAGCAACCACGGGTTGGCCTCCAACTCGGCGGCGGCTCGCTGACCCAGCCTCGCGGCCAGGCGCGGCGCCAGGGCGCTGGGCGCCCCCATCCGGTCGAGGACGGCACTGACCTGTTCCACAGCCTCGGACACCTCGGATGGTTCCCCTCGTCACGCGGTTCGAAAGACCTGGGAAGCGTACCGAGAAGTGGCGACCGTCCGCTCCGGGAACGGCGCGGGCCGGTACGTCAGCGCTCGTGCCCGGCGGTGGCGTCGTCCAGCGCCTCCCGGATCTCGGGGGGCAGTTCCACGCCCTCCACCCGCAGGACGCCCTCCAACTGGGGGAGTGTGCGCGGACCGACCACCGCCGACGCCACCCCGGCCTGGTCGCGTGCCCAGCTCAGCGCGACCGCCAGCGGTGGCACGCCCAACCCCTCGGCGGCCGTGCACACCGACTCGACCACGCGGCGGCTGTGCCCGTCCAGGTAGGGCTCGACGTAGGGGGCCATGTGCGGGAAGGCCGCCCGCGAGTCGGGCGGCACCCCGTTGCGGTACTTGGCGCTGAGCACCCCCCGCCCCAGCGGCGACCACGCGATCAGGTGGGCGTCGGCGGCCTTCGCCGCCGGGCGCAGTGCCTGGTCGGCGCCCCGGTTGAGTAGCGAGTACTCCGTCCCCGCGCTCACCAGCGGGACCCGCCCGGGCTGGGCCCGCTGCCAGGTGGCCAGGGTGGCGAACTGCCACGCCTCCAGGTCCCCCGTCCCCACGTACCGGGCCTTGCCCGCCGCGACCGCCGCCTCCATCGCCGCCAGCGACTCCTCGGGCGGAGTGACCGGGTCGAACACGTGCAGCTGCCACAGGTCGACGTAGTCGGTCTGCAGGCGTCGCAGCGACGCGTCCAGGGAGGCGAGCAGGTGCCGTCGTGAGGCGTCCACCCGGCGGTATCCCTCCGGGGTGTGCCCCGTCTTGGTGGCCACCACCACGTCCTCGCGGCGTACCGCGGCGTTCAGCAGCCGCCCCAGGATGCGTTCGCTCTGCCCGCCGGTGTAGATGTCGGCGGTGTCCACGAGCGTGCCGCCCGCGTCGACGAACGCGGTGAGCTGCTGTCCGGCCTCCTCCTCGGAGGTGTCCTTGCCCCAGGTCATCGTCCCCAGGGCGGTGCGTGACACCCACAGTCCCGATCGGCCCACCTGTCGCTGTTCCATGCGGCGGAGAGTACCGTGTCCGCGTGAACGGGGGCCGAGGTGCTCCTCGGGCCGAACCGTCGTCGTGGCTAGGGTGGGGGCATGGCGACACCCGAAGCAGACCAGGACGCCCGTCCCCCCGCGCCCGAGGCGGTCACCCTCCTCCTCGTCCGCCACGGCATGACCGACGCCACCGGCCCCCGCCTCGCGGGTCGCGCCGAGGGGGTGCACCTCAACGAGACCGGCCGCGCGCAGGCCACCCGCCTGGCCCACCGGCTCACGGAGCTGCGCCCCGCCGCGCTGGTGTCGAGCCCGCTGGAACGCTGCCGCGAGACCGCCGAGACCGTCGGCGAGCACCTCGGCATCGCGATCACGCCGGATGAGCGACTCATCGAGTGCGATTACGGCGCCTGGACCGGGCGCGGCCTGGAGGAACTCGGCCACGAACCGCTGTGGCGGGTCGTCCAGGACCACCCCAGCGCCGCGCGCTTCCCCGGCGGCGAGTCGCTCGCGGCGGCCTCCGCGCGCGCCGTCGAGGCGGTCCGCGACTGGAACACGCGACTGCTCCAGGCCCCGGCCGACCCCGACGCCGATCCGGCGCCGCCCGTGTACGTCGTGTGCAGCCACGGCGACATCATCAAGGCGATCGTCGCCGACGCCCTCGGCCTGCACCTGGATCTCTTCCAGCGCCTGCGCGTCGACCCCTGTTCGGTGACCTCCATCACCTACACGCGCACACGTCCCTTCCTGAACACGCTCAACGACACCGGCGAGGGGTTGGCGGGCAGCCTGCCGACCCGGGCCGAGGCCCGGGGCGACGCGGCCGTCGGCGGAGGCGCCGGGGGGCGCGCGGAGGAGGACGACCGACCCCCCCTGAAGGTGCGGCGGTCCCGGTAGGCGGCGGCTTGCTCAGGCCGCCGCGATCGTGTTCTGGCCCACGGCGATCTCCCAGCCGTCCGCTCCGCGGGCGAAGACGTACACGGCGCTGGCGTGCGGCGCGTCGGCCGGGAGGCCGTCGGCGCTGACGGGGGACTGGGCGACGTGCACGGCGACCACGTCCGGGCGGATCTCCAGGACGTCGACGACCCGGTAACGGGCGTAGGAGTCGGCCAGTTTCGGCATGACCTCCCGACCGGTCGCGATGACGGCCTCACGGCCGCGCATCCGCTTCCCGGTCACGTTGGTCCACAGCGAGTCGACCGCGAAGTGCTCGCCGAGGGCGACCGGGTCGTGGGCGTTGAAGGCGTCCTCGAAGCTCTGGACGAGGGCGTGGAGCTCGGGGTGGGGTGTGGCGGCCATGCTGACTCCCATGGGTCGTGGACGGGGTGGAGCCGGTGCGCTCCGAGGAGAAGGGAACTACCTCAAGCCCACTTGAGGTCAATAGCCGGGGACGGTTTAGCGCCGCGCGGTCCCCATCCCTTAAGGTTCATGGCATGCCCGTCTTTCAGTTCAATCCGCCGGAGCGGTTCGTCGCCGGAACCGTGGGTCAGCCGGGAGACCGCACTTTCTTCCTCCAGGCCGTGGGGGAGGGGCGCATCACCAGCGTCGTTCTGGAGAAGGCGCAGGTCGAGGCGTTGGCGACCCGTATCGAGGAACTGCTGGAAGAGGTGCACCGCCGCTTCGGGACGCCGCCGGGCGACGACACCCCTCCCGAGGACGACGCTCCCCTCCAGCAGCCCATCGAGCAGGACTTCCGCGTGGGTACCCTCGCTCTGGCCTGGGACGCCGAGGCGGCCCGCGTCATCGTCGAGGCACAGGAGATCGACGAGTCCGCGGGGGAGGAACTGGTCGAGGACGACGACGAGGAGCTGGAGGTCTTCGCTGAGGAGGCCCCCGCGCACCGCGACGTCCTGCGCGTCTACCTGACCCCCGGCGCGGCCCGCGCCTTCGCCGGACGCGCCATGAAGGTCGTGGCCGCCGGACGCCCCGACTGCCCGCTGTGCGGCCGCCCCCTGGACCCCAGCGGCCACATCTGTGTCCGCCAGAACGGGTACCGGCCGGACCGCCTGGTGTGACGCCGGTACCGATGGCCACTGGACACCGGGGCCCCAGCGCGCACCCGTCGCGGGGGACCGCATGAACGAGACCACCGACGCCTTCGACGGCCTCGACGCCGCCTCGGGCCTGGACCTGCTCCGGTCCGGGGAGATCACCGTCGAGGGGCGCCTGACCTCGGCCTCCAACGCCACCCTGTACTGCACCGTCTCCGACGGCGCCCGGTCGGCCGCCTGCGTGTACAAACCGGTGGCCGGGGAGCGGCCCCTGTGGGACTTCCCCGACGGCACGCTGGCGGGACGCGAGGTGTCGGCCTTCGCCGTCTCCGAGGCGCTCGGCTGGGCGATCGTGCCGCCCACCGTCCACCGGGACGGGCCGTTCGGGGAGGGCATGGTCCAGCTGTGGGTGCACGGTGACACGACCGTGGACCTGGTCGCGCTGTCCCGGGAGACCGACAACGCCGACCTGCGGCACATGGCGGTCTTCGACGCGGTCATCAACAACTCCGACCGCAAGATCGGCCACCTGCTGCCCACCCCCGGCGGCCACCTGTACGGGTGCGACCACGGTGTCTCCTTCGCCGAGGACTACAAGCTGCGCACGGTGCTGTGGCAGTGGCGGGGGGCGC
>NZ_ANBC01000833.1 GCF_000341125.1 Nocardiopsis lucentensis DSM 44048
CGCTCCGCGACCAGCTCAAGGACCCCGCGAGCGCGCTGTCCGACGTGTTGGGCCGCCACCTGACCGAACCCGAGGTGTACGCGGTGCGCAACCGGGTCGACCTGCTCGTCCAGCACCGGATCCACCCCTACCCGGCGCCGGACTGGCCGTCGGTGCCCTGGCCGCCGGTCTGACGCCCGTAGGCGTCCCGCCCCTCGTCCGACCGCCCGTGACCCGAGGCGGGGCGAGTGCCCCGTGTCCCGGAGCTGTCGCCGAGCGGGAGCCCAGGCCCGCCGCCAGGTCCCGGTCTGTGTGAACCGTGTCCCCTACTAGGGAGTAGGAATGGCGCCGCGCATGCCACAGGCGGCACAATGGGCCCCGTGAGCAACGAAAACGAGTGGAACTACCTCTTCGACATGGACGGCGTGCTCGTCCGTGAGCAGCACCTCGTCCCCGGCGCGGACGCGTTGATCGCCGAGCTGCGGGAGAACGAGATCCCGTTCATGGTGCTGACCAACAACTCCATCTTCACCCCCCGCGACCTACGTGCTCGTTTGCTCAACACCGGGTTGGACATCCCGGAGGAGTCCATCTGGACCTCGGCCCTGGCCACGGCCCAGTTCCTCCAGACACAGCGGCCCAACGGGTCCGCCTACGTCGTCGGCGAGTCCGGTCTGACCACGGCGCTGCACAACGTCGGCTACGTGATGACCGAGAACGACCCCGACTACGTGGTCCTCGGCGAGACCCGCACCTACAGCTTCGAGGCGATAACACGCGCCATCCGCCTGGTGCGCGCCGGTGCGCGGTTCATCGCCACCAACCCGGACGAGACGGGTCCCAGCGCCGAGGGTCCGCTGCCCGCCACGGGCGCGGTCGCGGCGCTGATCGAGAAGGCCACCGGTCGCCGCCCCTACTTCGTGGGCAAGCCCAACCCGCTGATGATGCGTTCGGCGCTGCGGAGGATCGGCGCGCACTCGGAGAACACGCTGATGGTCGGGGACCGCATGGACACCGACGTCCTCAGCGGTCTGGAGGCGGGCCTGCAGACGGTCCTGGTGCTGTCGGGCATCTCCGACCGCGACACCGCCGACCAGTTCCCCTACCGGCCGACCCGGGTGATCGAGTCGGTCAAGGAACTCGTGGGCAACACCCGCGCCCCCTTCGGCAAGGAGGCCTGAGCCCCGTCCAGGGGCCGCGCTCCGACGGGGAGCACCACCCGATCGGGGCGCCTCGGGACACGACGAACGGGCGGCGGACCATCGGTCCACCGCCCGTGTCGGCTGTCCGTCGCGGATTACCGCTGCTTGGCGAGCTCCTCGACCTTCGCCGCCTCCTCGCGGCGGCGCGCGCGAAGCAGTTCGAGGCGCTCGGCCAGGACCTCTTCCAGGTCCTCCATGCTCCGGCGCTCCAGCAGCATGTCCCAGTGGGTGCGCACCGGCTTGGCGTTCTTGGGCTCCTCGCCGGAACCGTCGCGCCGCAGGGCGCGGTCGCCGCAGAAGCGGCACTCCCATTCGGCGGGGATCTCGGCCTCCGTGGCGAAGGTGACCGAGAAGCGGTGGCCCCGGGTGCAGTCGTAGGTGACCTCCTGCCGGGGAGCCAGGTCGGTGTTGCGGTCGTTCTCGTAGCTCGTCGCCCCGAGCCGGGTGCCGCGAAGTGCTCGCTCGGCCATCGTGTGGGTGCCTCCAGGCGCTCGTGCGGTCTCGCGGGGTGTAACGCGTTGGTCCCCGTCAAGATTCCCCGCTGGCCTGAGGTCGAACCACCCCGGGTGCTCCCGCGCCGCGCCCACGCCGCCGAGGGCGGCTCGGCGGGGGTCGTGTGGGGTGTCCCACGCGTGTGGGACACCCGCGTGCACGGGGGCTACTCGGTGTCCCCGACCCGTCCGCGCCGCACGGCGCCGCCGAGGATGTTGAAGACGGCGTTGAGCACGAGCGCGGCGATGGCCGCGGCAACGATCCCCGAGTGCAGGATCGTCCCGGCCCAGTCGGGGAAGCCGTCGTAGAAGGCGGGCGCGGCGATCGGGATGATGCCGAAGGCCATCGCCACGGCCACGATGACGAGGTTGAGGTTGCCCTCGTACTCGACCTTGGCCAGGGTGCGCACGCCCGCCGCCGCCACCGACCCGAACAGCACCAACCCGGCGCCGCCCAGCACGGGGGAGGGGATCATCGCGACCACGCGGCCGAGGACGGGGAAGAGGCCGAGGGCGATGAGGATGAGTCCGCCGACCGCGACGACGTAGCGGCTGCGGACACGGGTCAGGGCGATCAGGCCGACGTTCTGGCTGAACGTGCTCCCGGGGAAGGAGTTGAGCAGCGGGCCGATGACCGAGGCCAGGGCGTCGACGCGCAGTCCGTCGGCGAGGCGCCGCCCGTCCACGCGCGCCCCGACGATCTCGCCGACGGCGAGGATGTCGGCGATCCCCTCGGTGAGGATGACGAGCATGACCACGCACATGGTGATGATCGCCGCCGCCTGGAACTCCGGTACGCCGAAGTGGAACGGCTGGCCGAGGGAGAAGAACGCGCCCTCGCCGACCGAGGAGACGTCCACCCGGCCGAACGCGGCGGCGATCCCCGTGCCCAGGACCAGGCCGCCCAGGACCGCCATCCGGTTCCACACCCCGGGCAGGATCCACGACAGCAGCAGAACGATCACCAGGGTGGTGCCCGCCAGCGCCAGCCCGCCGGTCGTGGGGACGCCGGTCTCGTTGTTCTCCGTGATCCACCCGATCGCCACCGGCAGGAGCGACACACCGATGATCGTGATCACCGATCCCGTGACCACGGGCGGGAAGAACCGGATCAGCCCGGCCAGGAACGGGACGATCGCGAGGCCGAACACGCCCGCGGCGAGCGAGGCGCCGAACACCGTGGGCAGGCCGCTGTCCTGGCCGATGGCGACCATGGTGCCGACGGGGACGAACGAGGTGCCGATGACGACCGGCAGCCGGGCGCCGAACCGCCACACACCGATCGTCTGCACCAGGGTGGCCAGTCCGCTGACCAGCAGAGCGGCGCTGATGAGGATGCCCATCCCCACCGCGTCGAGCCCCACGGCGCCGCCGATGATGATGGGCGGGGTGATCACCCCCGCGTACATGGCGAGGATGTGCTGGAGGCCGTAGGTGACCATCAGCCGTACCGGGGGCCGCTCGTCCTCCGGGTTGACGCTCGGATCCGGATCGGTGGGTACGGGTGCCTCGTCCTGGCCGTTCGGGGGATTGCGCATGCGCGGTACCGCTCTCGTGGACGTCGGGGAGTGGTCGTCGTGGTCCGGACCGCGTGGGTGCGGCCGTCCGGTCGGGTCGAAGGCAACTACGTACGTGTTGCGGGCGGGAGCCGCCGTCGTTTCGGGCGGATCAAACCGTCGGATGTATACGTTCAGGCATACAGATCCCCCCGTCGCCCGTCCACCCCGTGAAGCAGTGTTCTTCCTGCTCGTCGCCGGTGGTGGAAGGCTGGGGGTCGGGGGTTTCCCCGGTCACGCGCGGAGGAATGAACGTACTGATTTCCGACATAAGGGACATAGTTCTCAGACGTTGGCTCCGCGCTCCTCGTGGGGGAGGTTCCATGGTCCCGCCCCGCCTGCTCGCCGCCGTGGTCCTCGCCGTCGTGACCGGATGCGGCCCCCTCCACGCGCGCGACGGGGAACCGGGCGCGGGAGCCACGGGCGGCGAGGACACCGCACCGACCGCGGACACCTTCGCCCCCGCCCCGTCGCGGGACTCACGGCGCGAGCCCGTCGCCGACCCCGGCCCCGCCCCGACCCCGGTGGGCGGGGGGTCCGGCCCGAGCGCGACCGTGCCGCCCCCCGGCCGTGAGCGGCCGGCCGGCACGGAGGATCCGCACTCGTCCGCCGTCCAGGAGTACGTGGCCGCGCTCGCCGCCTCCTCCGACCCCGGCCGGATGCGCGAGGGGCTGGCGGAGGCCGCCGAGGACTCCCCGGCCCGCACCTACCTCCTGCACCACGCGACCGTCGCCCGCGCCTGGGCCGACGGTGACAACCCCCAGGCCGACGCGGAGGTCGACCGCACCGACGCGGGGTATCGGCTTTGCCGCGACACCGCCGAGGAAGGGTACTGGGGCAGGGACCGGGACACCGACCGGCACTGTGTCGAACTCACCGACTTCGCGCACGACGACGGACGCGTCGCCCGGTTCCGCGTCGACGGCGACGACCCCTCCGGCGCCCTGATCGAGGGGGGCGACTCCCGTGTCGGCGCCGGCGGGGTCGAGGCCACCGTCGTGACCGCCTATCGTCCGGTCAACCGGTCGGTCCTGGTCGTCACACTGGACATCAGCGCCGACGACAGCGCCGACATCGGTCTGCCGAGCGCCGTGTACCGGACGCTCGACGGTGAGCGGCGGAACGCGGAGTTGACCGCCGGCCGATACGAGCTCGACTCGGGGGCCTCGACCAGCGCCGCCCTGTACTTCCCCGACTCCCACCCCGGCGGCAGCGTCGTCTTCACCGGCTGCCTGGAGGAGTGCTCCGCCTTCCTCAAGGTCGCCCTCCCCGTCTCCTGACCTCGCGGAGGACGCGGTCCCCGGGAGGTTCCGGTGCCGCCGCGAACCCTAAGAGTTCCTTATGGGACGCCTAAGGTCCCATGAAGCCCGATGTGCAGGAGTTTCTCCCTGCTTTACCTTCGTCATCACCGGTCACGTCCGTGACCGGTTTCGCTGGACCGGGGCCGTTCGATCCCGTGTCCGACCAGAACCGACGGAGGTGGCGGAGATGACTCTCATGCAGGGGGTAGCGGCGTCGCGGGCGGACGCGCGGGTCCGTCCCGAGAGGGAGGACGACGGTACGCCCGAACTGCCCGTGGATGTGCGGCGGCGGATCTCCGCCCTGGCCCGCACCCC